>NZ_JBFTRT010000010.1:0-31069 GCF_056399685.1 Pedobacter sp. 01N416 | reverse complement strand
GTACTGGCCAATCACTTTAGTCGTCTGGCTGGTGAAGTGATTATCCTATCTAGAAAACCACAAGCCGCAGCAGGGAACATTAAAACCCTGCTGTGGGATGGCCAAACCCTGGGTGACTGGGTAACAAGCCTTCAAGGTGCCGATTTATTGGTTAACCTTTGTGGTAAAAATGTAAACTGTAGGTACACCCCTAAAAACAAGAAAGAAATTATCAGTTCCAGGTTAATCCCTACCCGTTTACTCGGCGAAGTAATCAAAAGCCTGCAAAACCCACCAAAACTTTGGATCAACATTACCTCTGCGACCATTTACCGGCATGCCGAAGACCGTCCACAAGATGAACTGACGGGAGAAATCGGTGATGGCTTTTCGATTGAGGTGTGCAAGGCCTGGGAAAGTAGTTTCTTTGAAAACGAAACCCCAAAAACCAGAAAAGTAGCCCTTAGGATGGGCATTGTACTGGGACTAAAAGATGGCGCATTTCCACGCTTGCTCAACCTGGTTAAACTGGGCATGGGTGGTAAACAGGGCAATGGCGAACAGTATGTAAGCTGGGTGCACGAGTTAGATGCCGCAGGTAGTATTGAATGGTTACTGAACCACAATGAGATTGAAGGTATAATAAACTGTACCGCACCTGAGCCAATTAAAAACCACGTGTTTATGCGCAGCATCAGAAAAGCTTACGGCATCAACTTTGGTTTGCCTGCTCCTGCCTGGCTACTGGCCATAGGCGCAAAAATAATCGGAACCGAAACCGAACTGATTTTAAAAAGCAGGTGGGTTAAACCAAGAAGATTGTTGAACAATGGCTTTGAATTTAAGTATGCGAAGATAGATGAGGCAGTGAAGGGGGTTGAGGGAGGAGGGTCAGAAGGCAGAGGGTTGGAAGGCGGGAGGCATTGAGCGGGAATAATATTTAAATACAATTGTCTTTCAAGATATGAAAATATTAAAGGTCATCTATATCATTTCGGTATCGATCTGTGCACTAGAATTGTTGCTATTTTTGTGCAGCCCCTTTGGAGGTCCGCTTACCATTATTAATTTAATGAAAAATGGCTTTTTTTCTGCACAAGAAGGATATAGGGTGATTCCAATCCGCTCGATGTACAGTCCAGGGGATAAACATATCAGGTATCTGGAAATAATGAACAGTGCATTTACCAGTGGCTATTTTTTATCATTGATGGGGAGTTGTTTATCCCTTTTACCGTTCAAAATAAACAAAAAAACAAAATATAAAATTGGTATCATCCTTTTTACCTCATCGTTATTGTTCTCCTTCATTGGCGGTGCCCTCTGGCATTATCTGGTTCGCATATGGCTTCTTAACTGAAATATGGCAACAATTATTTTAAAGACACTAATCAATGCATCTATTGTACGCTGTTTCGATCTGGCTAGAAGTATCGACCTTCATGTACAGTCGATGCAAAGTTCCGGTGAGAAAGCCATCGCTGGGAAGAGAGATGGTTTGATCAATTTACATGAATCGGTTACCTGGCGGGCCAAACATTTTGGCATTCCATTCGAAATGACAAATAAGATTAGTAAAATGGAATACCCAACGCTCTTTGTAGATGAGATGGTTAAAGGCCCCTTTAAAAAACTCCATCACCAACACCAATTTAAAATAATTGGTTCTCAGACAGAAATGACTGATGTTTTTGAGTTTCAGGCACCATTTGGCTTATTAGGCCAGCTTGTAGAAAAAATATTTCTTAAAAATTATATGTTGAAACTAATTGAGAAAAGAAATAAGGTAATCAAATTTCAAGCTGAATGGTAATATGCGCTATTTGTGCCTTGCACTATCATTAAATTGCCATAGCACATTAATAATTTTCCAGGCCCCATTTAATTTAACAAGGTGCATATAATCTATCCATTCATCTGCAATTAGTTTAACTGAGGCCGTTTTCTCTGAAATATCAAGCATTTTAACTTCCTTTTTAGGAACAGCAGGGAATTTATCTTTTTTGCGGTTATAACTTTCAGCTAAGATAACCATCGATTCTGCAGAGGTTTCACGAACATAATCCTTGTTTGTTTCCTTATCCGTCCAAAACGTGCGTTTAACCAGCCTTGGGTGCAGAGCCTGCTCCATTTGTTTAGGGTTTGGGATATGCTGCGATTCTATATAATCAAGGACTGCACGTTTGATTTCTAAGCTATCCTGTTTTGTCTGGCTAAAGCATTTCGCACTTACCATCCACAAGGAGATAAAAACAATAAAATATTTCATAGTTACCGGTATAGTTTTGGTTTTCTGGTTGAGGTTTAAAAATATAAACTTAAACTATATACTTTAAACAAAAAAACCCTGAAACAAGTTCAGGGTTTAGTTTTATTTCACTTCTTCGTAGTCTACGAAGTCGCCGAGTTTATCTGTTTTACTTTGATCAGGCTTTGGAGGCATATAATCTATCGAAATAGAACCTTCAGGTTTTGACCGTCTTTGTTGTTGCTGTCCCGTAGCCTGACTTTGCATTTTGCCGGCCAGATTATTAAACAGCATTGGCAGAATTAACCTAATCAACATTCTGATCAGCCAAAGTACCAATATTGTGATGAAAATGAATTTTACTAATGCCATTTTTTAAATTACTGTTGTTACAAATATAGACGTCATAAAATTTATTTTGTTACTTACTGAGCCTTTAATTGCATTTTGATTACAAATATAATACGTAAATAAGCCTATAAAGGTTTTAACCACACCTTAATAAATCTTTCCTGTGATGATAATTCACCTTTTGACGCAATAACCTCTACGTTCTTTACCATGTCGCTGGCGATGTAAAAATCGTTGTAGCCCACCAACCTTTCCAGTTCAATAAAAACCGGCAGGTTCCTATCTCTCTTTTTTATCCTAAAGTTTTTAAACAGTTCTTCCAGGCTCCATAATTGAACATCTTTCTTCAAAGTAATCTCAATTACACCATTCTTTCCATTCACTCCATACTTTTCAGTTGCTGGTCTATCTTTCAACACATATACGGCCTCGACACCAGCTGGCCTGATGTATTCCATTACATTTACGCCGCTAAGCACAATATTGTTCACTACATATAAAGGTGGGTTTGAAATAATACCAGCTCTAGATGGCACACAAATCCTGATTGTTTTTTGATCGGTAACAACCTTATTTTCAACAGGTTTTACATTCATTGTATCAACAACCTGAGCAGATGCACTACCCATAAATACAAAAACTAAAATAATAAGATAAGTATGTTTCATTAATCTTCAATAATTTCAGCTACGCGGCCTACCTGACCATCTTCGAGCCTCACTTTTATCCCTCTGGAATGAAATGCCGATGAAGTAAGCAGATCTTTCACTACACCATAGGTGATATTTCCCGACTGCTGATCTTTCTTCAAAATAATTCCGACTTCCAAGCCTGGATAAATGTCTTTTCTGTTTTGCCCGTCCATTGTGCTGTAATGTAATGATGATTAAAGTTTCAAAATTCCATAATTATTTTGAGTGTTAAGGTAATTTACTGAAATCTATTTCAGGTTTTTTACCTGTAGTGCTTCTGGTAAGAATTTTTCTTGGTGTGGTATAATCGTTAAAAAAGCCACCGTTCTTTAAATAAAAGGCGCCTTTATCTATCCCTCCCTGATAATCCATCCGGTATCCTTTTGCTCCTGTATTGTCGGTAGTAAAGCGGGCAGACTTTAATTCGGTCCATGTTCCTTTATCATCACAGATCCATTGGTTATCAAACAAAACTTTCCGCGATAGGTCGCCCTGTACAGGTGAGAAGTTTTCTAAAAATGAATGGAAGCGCTTTAAATAGGTCTTAGTCTGCGGTCTGGTGAAACTGGCTATCAATTGCCATTTATTGGTTTCAGGTGCAAAGAAATAAGCAGTGTAGGTAGTTAGGCTATCTTTTCCAGGTACCCCATGCAACAAGAATTTATAGGTATTTCCTGCTTTCCACATATAATTCAGGTAACTCTGACCGCCAGCGCCTTCATTGCCAAACTCTCCCGTATGTACACCTTCGCCTTTCTTTAGCATTTTAATCTTGTGCGATTCCGGGATACTTTTAGGATCGTCGGTATTGAAAGGACTCCATACCGAAAATAAGATATGCCGTTCGGTTGGACTATTTACCTGCATACCGAAATAGCCTTCACCAAATCCGTTAGCCATAAAATAAGAGCCTAAAATATCTTCACCCTTTGGTACAGTTACTTCGTTATAATACCACGCTGCGTTTACATTTTCAGGTTGTTGATAGTTGAGGTGAACCGATGGCCCACGCCTGCCCCAATGAAAAAAGTTGCCTTCGTTGTTTTTAACATAAGCCGTTTTGCCTTCAGTAGCTGTTCCACTAACGGATAAGGCTTGTATTGAAGGGAATTTCATTCCAGTTTTGCTTATTCCTTTAATGGTTAAGGCAACGTAGCCAGTATCTTTAATGGTCCACTCGCCAATCTTACCATCAAAAGTTTTGGTTTCATCGAAACTTACCTTTTTAGATTGATTGTTGATGGCGAATTCCAGAACTGATTGCCCATCAACTATAGGCTTATCGCTTAACGATATCGTTATGGTACCAGGTTTAGAAACCCTAAAATAAGCTGTAAAATATTCTTTTGGATTAGACCAGTTTATGATTCCCCTGTTGGATAATGTTCTTTCTGAATCCTGATGGAGAGAACTGTAGGCATTACCTCCAAGCGGGAGGGAAATTGCTGTAGCATTTTGGGCATGACTTTTTAGCCCCATGACACCGAGTACGATCAGTGTTACTAGTTTAAAAGATTTCATTGAATGATTTTTAGATAACTTGTTTAAAGCAATTGTAGGCTAAATTATCTAAAAATCATGCTTTAAAACCAAATCGTTACTTACCGAATTTTTCGTTAAACATTTTCTCTAGGGCAAACATTTCGTCACGCAGTTTTGCCGCTTGCAAAAAGTCCATATCTTTTGCTGCTTTTTGCATATCCTTACGCGTAGTATCAATTGCTCTTTGTAGCTCTGCTTTACCCATATATTGTACAATTGGATCAGCGGCAATGCTGATTTCGGCATTTTCTACATAAGCCCTGGCTTTGTTATCGCTTGCTTTCTGAGAGAAATCAAGGACAGATGTTTGCTCTAAAATCGCTTCCCTTGATTTACCAACAGTTTTAGGTGTAATGCCATGTTCAAGGTTATAAGCAATCTGTATATCCCTACGTCTGTTCGTTTCTGATATGGTTTTCTCCATGCTATCCGTAATGCTATCAGCATACATAATTACACGGCCCTTATCGTTACGGGCCGCACGGCCTATGGTTTGGATCAACGATTTTTCAGACCGTAAGAAACCTTCTTTATCCGCATCTAAAATAGCAACCAAAGTAACCTCTGGTAAATCCAAACCTTCGCGCAAAAGGTTAATTCCAACCAACACATCAAATTCTCCTAAACGTAAACCACGAAGAATCTCTACCCGTTCGAGGGTTTTAATTTCAGAATGGATATACCTGGTCTTGATATTTAAGCGATCAAGATATTTAGTTAATTCTTCAGCCATACGTTTGGTTAATGTGGTAACCAAAATACGGCCACCTTCTTTTATGGTAATATCTATTTCATCTAGAAGGTCGTCGACCTGGTTAATGGCAGGTCTAATCTCAATAACAGGATCTAACAAACCTGTAGGTCTAATTACCTGCTCTACTACCACACCTTCTGATTTTTCCAATTCATATTCAGCCGGAGTTGCACTTACATAAATGGTTTGCGGGGCAAGCGCTTCGAATTCGTTAAAGTTTAAAGGTCTGTTATCCAGTGCAGCAGGCAAACGGAAACCATATTCAACTAAAGATAATTTCCTCGATCTATCGCCACCGTACATGGCCCTGATCTGCGGAACGGTAACATGGCTTTCATCGATCACCATTAAATAATCTTCAGGAAAATAATCTAACAAACAGAAAGGACGCATGCCGGGCTGCCTTCCATCGAAGAAACGTGAGTAGTTTTCGATACCGGAACAATAACCCAATTCTTTCATCATTTCGATATCGAAATTGGTACGTTCTTCCAGCCGTTTGGCTTCCAACAAATGTCGATCTGCAATTAGCTGGTTTTTACGGATTTCCAGCTCCTCCTGTATTCCCCAAATGGAAGAATTGAACCTATCTTTCGGGGTAACGAAAAGATTGGCTGGATAAATGGCCATGTCTTCTAATTTCTCTATGGTTTTTCCGGAAACCGGATCAATCGAGGAAAGTTCTTCAATATCATCACCGAAAAAAGAAATGCGGTAAGCATGATCAAGATAGGCCGGATAAATATCAACAGTATCGCCTTTAACCCTAAAGGTTCCACGTTTAAAGTCTGTTGTAGTTCTCGAATATAAAATCTCAACCAAGCTATGCAAAAATGCATTCCTCGAAATCCTTAAGCCCACGCCAAAACGGAAAACCATCCGGGAAAAATCTTCGGGATTACCCATACCATAAATACAGGAGATGGATGATACCACGATAATATCGCGTCTGCCACTCATTAACGAAGAGGTAGTGCGTAACCGGAGTTTTTCAATCTCTTCGTTTATACTCAGGTCTTTTTCGATATAAGTATTGCTTGATGCGATAAAAGCTTCAGGCTGATAATAATCGTAATAAGAAACAAAATAATTCACCGAGTTTTCAGGGAAGAAATTTTTGAACTCGCCGTAAAGCTGCGCTGCCAAAGTTTTATTGTGACTCAAAATCAGGGTAGGTTTTTGCGTCTGTTCGATCACATTAGCTACCGTAAATGTTTTTCCCGATCCCGTAACGCCTAGTAAAGTTTGATAATGTTCATTGGCATTTACGCCATCTACCAATTGTTTTATCGCACTTGGCTGGTCTCCGGTGGGCTGATATTCTGAGGTGATTTTAAATTTCATGGGCTAATCAAATGTACGATTTAGGCTGCAAAATCTAAAACAGGGGAAAGTCAGGAAAGTTGGGGGTAATAAGAAATTTATTCCCTTCAGAATTTTATAACCTTCAATACTCAAATAGCCTTTTAGACAGATTAAAGGCATACGAACCTAGTAAATCCAAAGTTAAACTTTTGATTTACTAGGTTGATTCTTAGCATTACCTCATTCAATAAAAAATCCCCATTGAAAAATTCAATAGGGATTTGGGGTCATCCTCGCGAAAGCGAGAATCGTAATGTCATCAGCTTAAAGATTTCTCCTCCAAAGGAGTTCCTTTGGAGAACTACGGAAATGACGATCGATCAGGATGACAATGCGATTATTTACCCGCTGCGGCCTGCATTGGGTTTTTACCAACCGACTGGCCTCTTACTGCCCCACCAACTTTGGTTTTATATACCTTAAACTTACTTTCTTTTGCTTTACCGCCCCAAGTGTTATTTGAGGTGTCGATATCTGCAGTTTCACGTAAAGGATCAATTAAAATAGAGGCTACTTCTTTATTTTTAACGTAAAACTTAGCTGTTTTCAATTCATTGTGCCTCCAAATCTGCGCTGGAATACGGTCTATTTCCTTTGTTCCATCTTTATAGGTAAACTCAACAATGATAGGCATTACCAAGCCTCCTTTATTGCTAAAGCTCAGTTCGTAAATAAATTTGTTGCCATATTGGTCCTGCTCTGCTGAAGGAACAGCTTCTAGAGTTGCAGCAGTTTCTGTTTTAGTAGCAACAGTGGTATCAACAGTAACCATTCCTCTATCGTATTTATAGTAGAAATCTTGTGCTGCAGGAGTTTTATCTACGTAAAAATTAATTTTCTTGTCCTCGCGGTTTCTGATTTTCGAAATATCTTCAAAGGCATTAACGGCAGGTTTATCAATTTTAACCATTTTCGATTTAGCTTCTGGCAAATCTTTAGGGAAATCGGCTTTCGCAAATTTCACGCTATCTAAAGATATATCACAGGGATCGGTTCCGTAAAACCAACCTCTCCAAAACCAATCTAAATCTTCGCCGCTGGCATCTTCCATGGTACGGAAAAGATCAGCAGGTTCAGGGTGTTTAAAAGCCCATCTTCTCGAATATTCTTTAAATGCGTAATCAAAAAGTTCCCGTCCCATGATGGTTTCGCGAAGGATATTTAAACCGGTAGCAGGTTTCGAATACGCATTTGGACCGAAACGGGTAATGTTTTCAGAGTTGGTCATAATTGGCTCCAGCTCATCCTTTGGGAGTTTCATGTAATCTACAATGGTATATGCCGGTCCTTTTTTACTTGGAAATTTGTTGTCCCAAAGTTCTTCGGTTAAATACTCAACAAAAGAATTTAGTCCTTCATCCATCCAGGTCCATTGGCGTTCATCACTATTTACAATCATCGGGAAGAAGTTGTGTCCAACCTCGTGAATAATTACACCTAACATCCCATTTTTAGTGCTTTCGCTGTATGTCCCATCCGTATCTGTTCGACCATAGTTAAAACAGATCATTGGGTACTCCATTCCATTTGCGGCTTCGATACTTTGTGCAACAGGGTAAGGGTATGGGATGGTAAAATCTGAATAGGTTTTAATGGTATGCGCTACCGCACGGGTAGAAAATTTACTGTAAAGGTTGTACGCTTCCTTTCCATAAAAACTCATGCACATTACGGTATTGTTATTGGCCTGAATTTTTTGAGGCATGACATCCCAGATAAACTTACGTGAGGATGTCCACGCAAAATCGCGGACATTGTTCGCATTAAAAACCCATGTTTTTTTAGCTGTAGATTTTTTGGTTTCTGCCAGTTTAGCTTCAGCCAAGGTTTGTATTTCTACAGGCGCAGCAGCAGTTTTAGCAGAATTATACCTACTTAATTGAGTTGGATTTAAAACAGCGCTATAATTGATACATTCCCCCGTTGAACCCACCAGGTGATCAGCCGGAACAGTCATTTGAACTTTGAAATCGCCAAAGGTTAAGGCAAACTCGCCTCTACCCGTAAACTGATGGTTCTGCCATCCCTGAAAATCGCTATATACGCATAAGCGTGGGTACCACTGGGTCATGGTAAACAGGTAGTTCCCATCGGTTGGGAAAAACTCATACCCTCCACGGCCACCAACACTCATCCGATCAGAAATTTTATAGTTCCAATCGATATTAAAGATAAATTTTTGCCCACTTCTCAGCGCTACAGGCAAATCTACCCTCATCATGGTTTTGTTAACCGTATAGGGTAAGTTTTTACCGGCTGCATCGGTTAATTTGGTAATATTTATACCAAAACCATTATTTCCTGTTACACTTAACTGATCTAAATTTTTAGTGGTTCCGGTAGCAGGCATTTTAGTCGCATCCTGGTAATTCGCATTGCGATCCGTGCTATGCTCGTTTTCATCAAGCTGCAACCAGATATAAGTTAATGGATCAGGAGAATTATTGGTGTAAGTGATCGTTTCAGATCCGGTTAACAACAGATTTTTTTCATCCAGCTCGCATTTGATGTTATAATCGGCACGTTGCTGCCAGTATTTAACACCAGGCGCTCCGCTCGCTGTACGTTGTTCATTAGGTGTTGGTAAAATGGTGCCCAACTGCTCAAACTTATTCCCATGGTTACTCCCTGGGTTATTCTGAGTATTTTGGGCCATAGCCAGGCTACCAGAAAAGAATAGCAGGCCGGTTAAAGGAAATAGTTTATTCATGATATGGTTTATTAAAAAGGAATTCGTTCTAAAGCCATTTTTAAAGCCAGGCTAAATACGGCTGCTGATATAAATAAAACCCAGTTCATACGCTTTATGCGGGTATAATTAAAAATTAAAAAGGTAATTAAAAGAATGATGATTACCATAAAAACCTGGCCGGCTTCCAAGCCTACATTGAACCCAAATAGGCCCCAGCCAATATTCTGATCTTTGGCCAGCATTATCCGGATGGAGTTTGCAAAGCCCATTCCATGAATAAGACCAAAACCAAGTGCCAAAAAATAATTGATCTTAATTGATTTTAAGGAAAAATTCTTTCTAAACAAATTGCTGATTGCGGTAATTACAATGGTACAGGGAATTAAAAATTCTACCCATTTACTATCAAACCGGATAATATCCAATACGCTTAAAAGTAAGGTAAAGGAATGGCCAATGGTAAAAGCCGTAACCAATATGAGCACCTGTTTTAAATTGACATAACTGTAAATGGCAACCAGTGCCAAAATAAACAGCTGGTGGTCTAAAGCATCATCACTGATGATATGCGCCCAACCCAATTTAAAATAAAAGATAAAATCTTGTAACGGCATGAATAATAAGCTAACTATTGAGAATGAAATAGTTTACAATAGCTAAAATTATATTTTTAATTACAAAAACCCCAAATATCTTGTAAACAAAAGTCTAAATACCAAATTTGTTACTATTCTTTAAGTTATTTAGTACTTTTTGGCGAAGTTTTATCGCAAACAACTGGGTTTACAGTTGTAAACATAAATTGTTGTTTAATATACATAGCCAATACAGTAACTTGGTACTATAACTATTGGTCTTCTATTCAACACTATGCTTTGGCTTAAATATCACTTACAAAAACCAGAAAAAGGTTTCGATCCTGTTCCAAAAGCTTTTGCTGAAAAATATGCGGCTAATGAATATAAAAAAATTGACAGCAAGGTAATAGATTTTATAAAAACCCACTTAGGCAGTTTCGAAAACAAAACTTTACTTGATCTGGGGGCCGGGCCCGGGCAATATAGTATCGAATTTGCCAAAAGGGGCGCAAAAGTTACCTGGCACGACATCAGCCAGAATTATTTAACAATAGCAAGAGCAAAAGCTCGGGACCAAAATATAACAGTAAATTTTTCATTGGGCTATTTAGAAGAAGCCCATGGCAAGTTCGATATTATTTTTAACCGCATATGTTGGTATTATTGCATTAACGATTACCGTTTTGCAAAATGTATCTACAACTTAATCAAAGAAAACGGCTACGGTTTTATTGTGGTTAACAATGAGAAATTTCTTCAGGAAGAACTTGCAAAAGAATCGGGTTTTAGAAAATTGGCCATTAAAATGAGCTATTGGCTCAATGAAAATTTTAATATTAAGCTTACACATGTTCATCCATCCCATAAGAAACTAAGTAAAATATTTGCCCGCTTAAATTTCAGGCACTTACATTTAGAACAATGTGGACATAACACCTTAATTACATTTAACAAGTAGAAGATTATGTGTTAACTTTGCCCTTTTAAGGAAAGATTTAATATGTTGATGCGTAAATTAAAATATAGTTTTTTGCTTTTGTGTGTTGCTTTTTTTTCTGTTGGAGCAGGAATAAAACACCCTTTGCATGTAAGCACAACTGAAGTAAACTTTAATGCCAAGGATAAAACCTTAGAAGTAAGCTGTAAAATCTTTTCTGACGACTTTGAGGCAATTTTAGCCAAATTATACAAACAGAAAACCGATCTGAGCAATCCGAATATGAAGAAGGCAATGGATGAATTGGTGAAAAAATATCTACTTTCTCATTTACAGCTAAAAGCCAATGGCAAAGCGGCTTCAATGAACTACATCGGATTTGAGATCGATCATGAAGCTACTAATATTTATCTTGAGGTAGAGAAAATTCTTTCCTTAAAATCGGTTGAGGTGAGCAACACTATTTTATATGATATGTTTGATGATCAGATGAGCATTGTACATATTGTAAAAGGCCCTAACCGTAAAAGCACAAAAATCCTTTACCCTGAAAAAAAGTTCACAGCAAACTTTTAATTGTAATTTTTGTATTAAATTACGGCTTAATGTTAAATTACCGTTAATTTTAGAAGGCAATATTATTTAAGTTAATATCTGCTGAGAAATATTTCTTGTAATCTTTTTTTAAATACCGTGTTGTTAAAATAAGTTATGCATCTAATCATCTTCTCCAATATATTAACGCCTCGGATAAAATATATCTTTAATTTTATTTTTAAAGATATTCTTAAAACAGAATTGGAATTTACAGGCAATAGCCAATATTTTCTACAGAGCGAGCATGTCAAAATCAGTTATGGCGAAGAGCCACTGGGTGAGGAACTTTTTTTTAAGCGTACCACTTTACTCTTCTCCAACAAATTAGAAGAAATTAAGCCAAAAACTATTCCTTTTGGCGAATATCAGGCCCCTTTTCCGGTTACACAATCAGCCTTGCCATTTGATGTTTTTGCTGCCTCATTTTTTATATTAAGCCGGTATGAGGAATATTTTTATCCCAAAAAAAATGAAGAAGAATTTAGGCCATCAAAAAGCCATCAGCACAAATGGAAGATTTTAGATAAACCGATTATTGATGAATGGGCATTGATCATTAAAAGTTTGATCAAAAAAAAGCATCCACATTTTAAGTTCCACGAAAAGAATTTTCAGCACCAGCCAACCGTTCACTTCAATATTTTGCCCAACTTGCCCGAGGGATTATTAAATAGGACCAAATTTATTTTCAGTGCTATCTTTAAAAAAGATAACAATTACCTGAGCTCGAAATTTGACAGGTTAACAGGGGTAGGGATTAATAATGAGCAGGTTTTAGATGAGGTAAACCAGCTATTTTCTTCAAAAAAAAATAATCCTCTTTATTTTGTCGATTTCCCTGATGTGCCGATAAATTACATTAGGATAAATGGCGTTTCAAAAATACTTAACAATCAATCAGTTGGGCTATTAAGACCTTGTGCCAGCGATAAGCAAAAAATGCTCGAGATTAAAGAAGGCCTTGTTAAGCTCAAAAAAATCAACCCAAACCCTGCACCTGTAAGTAGTCAGCAGTTAGAAGTATTAAAATTCCCCATTTGCTATTTAAATATTCTTAATTCCGGTATTACTTCCGATTATTCTATGGGTTATAGTAATGTACCGGGCTTTAGGGCCGGAACCTGTACGCCATTTAACTGGTACGATCTTCAGCTCGAAAAAGTAACCCCTTTAATCGTTAATTCTTACTGCTTCACCGATTATATTCTTCAGTTTTTAACACGTGAGGCAGCCACTAAAACAATACACCAATATATCGATGCAGTGAAGGTGGTAAACGGCACCTTTTACAGCAGTTGGAGTCTAAAAAGTATATCTTCAAATGCGAAATACAAAAAACTAAAGTCGCTCTTTAAAGAAATGCTCGATTATGCCGGAAATTGATTTTAATTTAATTTATCCGGCTTAAAATTGCTAATTTTAGTAATTAAACGTCCCAAGGAATAAACCTATAAGATACCGGAAACATTACTATGATTTTTGATGTAAGCAAGATAAAATCTATCGCCAATACCTTTATTGCCGAACTTCGGGATGAGAACATTCAGAAAGATTCGATGCGTTTCCGCAAAAACATGGAAAGGCTTGGTGAGTTTTTTGCCTACGAAATCAGCAAATCATTAGAATATACCATTCAAGAAATCGTAACCCCTTTGGGTGTATCGTCCTGTGAGGTTTTAACTCAACAGCCCGTTTTAGCTACTATACTCCGAGCCGGGTTGCCACTTCAACAAGGTTTGCTTAACATCTTCGACAAAGCCGAATGCTGTTTTATTTCTGCCTACCGAAAAGTAAAGAAAAGCGGCGATTTTGTAATCCAGATGGATTACATTTCTACCCCAGATTTAGAAGGAAAAGTTTTGATTATGGCCGACCCAATGTTGGCAACCGGACAAAGCATGGTGATGTGCTGTAAAGAATTGATTAACCGCTATAAAATTGCAGAACTTCATATCGTTGCCGCAATAGCCAGTACAGAAGGCGTTGCACATGTACGTGCTAATCTGCCTAAAGCAAAACTTTGGCTGGGAGCAATCGACGAAGAAATGACCAGTAAATCTTATATCGTACCTGGACTTGGCGATGCAGGCGATCTGGCCTACGGAGAGAAGGTTTAGTTTTTAGTCCTAAGTCAAGAACCAGTGAACATACTCTTTATATGCAGTAGAAATAAATGGCGTAGTGCCACTGCGGAAAATATCTATAAAAACCATCCCGATCATCAGGTAAGGTCAGCGGGAACAGCGCCATCTGCTAAGATTAAAATTAATGCAAAATTGATCATCTGGGCCGATCTCATCTTTGTGATGGAGAAAAAGCATAAGCAAAGGATCACTGAACGTTTTCCTGAAGAAACCTACGATAAGGAAATTGTTACACTTCATATCCCGGATGAATATCAGTATATGGATGACGAACTTATTGAGGAATTAAATGCAAAAGTTGCCGATTATTTATAAATCAAAAATCATTAGGCTACCTTTGTGAAAATCATCACTCATGAAACCATCRTGATTTTTCAAATCACGTAGGGATTAGAAAAATCTGATAGCTTCATCACCGTTGCAGCTAATATATATACTCATGAAAAAGCACATTTTCTTCGACCTCGACCATACCATTTGGGATTTTGATCGCAATGCCGAAGAAACATTAGATGAGCTATACCAAACCTATAAACTAGAGGAGCTTGGCTTAAAATCGTGTGCCGATTTTATTACAATATATACCGAAAATAACCATCAGCTATGGGCCGATTACCATTTGGGGAAAATTACCAAAGATTTTTTAAGATCGGAAAGGTTTAACAAAACATTCATTCAATTAGGTATTCACCCTGATGCGGTACCTCATCAATTTGAGGACGATTATGTAAGTATCTCACCCACCAAAACCAATTTGTTCGATGGGGCAGAAAATGTTTTGGGCTACCTACAGCAAAAATATACCCTACATATTATTTCTAATGGCTTTAAGGAAACAACCTTAACCAAAATGAACCTCTCTAATCTTAATCCTTATTTCGAAAACGTAATTATCTCAGAAGATGTGGGTGTAAATAAACCTAACCCCATTATTTTTGAATATGCATTGGATAAAGCAAAGGCTTTAAAAGAAGAAAGTATTATGATCGGTGATAGCCTTGAAGCTGATATTTATGGTGCTTTAAATTTTGGTATGGAGGCTATATTTTTCAATCCTTTACAAAAGGAAAAACCTGGTGATGTGCAGAAAGAAATTATACATCTCGAAGAATTATTGAAACTTTTTTAGTTTTACCCTTTTTTGTTTGGTTTTGGCATTAGTTTGGCATTAGTTTAAAAACACACACAAATGAAACCTTAATTAAAATGAAGAAAACCATCTTTTTAGGATTGGCAATGCTTTTTGCTACCCTAAGTTTCGCTCAAAACAACCGCAGTTCTGCCGAAGTATTTCTGCAAATTACCAAACCGGGCAAGTATACAGTATACTTAGACGATGAAGTGGTGGGGTCAGCTACTGGCAGATTTCGTTTTTACGATGTATATAATTCTAAACCCGAGTTGTCTATAATGCAAGGCGATAGATTAATCCTAAGAGAGCGGATTAACGTAAATGCACAGGAGCGTCTCATTTTAGGTTACGATAACGGCAGGCTCAATGTAATTAAACAACTTAGCCTGTTTCGCAACAATCAATACGCTCTTGATGATTTTTATGGTTCTACGGGAGATCTCAATACAGGCCCTATTCAACCAACTCTAGCGGACCTAAACTATAGGCTATTATCGCCTGAAGCTTTTCAAGAATTTTATACCAGCTATAAAAAATCAAGTTTTGACAATGAAAGGGTGGGGCTCATCAACGCGGTAAATAAGAAAGCTTCATTTTCCAGTAGTCAATGCAAACTCATACTCAAAGCATTTACTTTCGATACTGAACGTTTAAAAACTGCCAAAAGCCTCTATCAAACGGTTGTAGATCCACAAAATTATTTTACAATCGCCGAAACATTCGAATTTTTCAACTATAAAGACGATTTCTTAAAATATTTGGAGAAACAGTAATTCAGCTTATCTTTATTAAATGACGGCTGCAAAAATAAAGGCATCGATACATAAAATTGTTGATGCCTATAAATCGAAATTATCTTACTATTCCGAGGATATTTTTCAAACCACGCCACCCATCGCCGGATGGAGTTACAGCGAAGTATATTCGCATATTTTCGATTCAAGCCTGCTCTCCTTAATTGCACTTGAACGTGCAGCAAGTGGTAAAGGTGAAAACAAACCCACACTTTTTATTGTAAAACTGATTTTGCTTTTAGGCACCCTGCCGCCGTCAAAAAAGTATAAAGTTCCGAAAAGACTGGCCGATCGTGTTAAAAAAATCAGCAAAACAGAAGCCCTCGATTTTATTTTAGAGTTTGAAAAAGGTCTTGATGATAATTATCCTCTAATTGCCCATGCAAAAGCCAATTGTAAAACAAAACACCCACGACTAGGTTATCTAAATGCCAAACAATGGCTAAGGTTTATCGAAATTCATTTAAAACATCACCTCAAGCAGCTAGAAAGAATAGAAAAGAGTTTTTAGACCTAAATTAATTTCGCCATATTTGAGTAAATTAATCTCAGTCCCATGAAAAACGCTTTTTACCTGTTAGCCCTAACGCTACTTTGCGCCTGTAATAGCGAAAAGAAAGAAACTGCTCAAGCTGTTATTCCAACACCTACGGGAATACAGGGACTTCAAAAAAGCAATACTGCGCAACCCGCAGCGCAAAGTGCCAAAACTAACCTAATTTTCAATCCGCCACATGGCGATGCCGGCCATACCTGTGCTTTAGCAGTTGGCGCACCATTACACCAAACAGCCGCCGTTCAACCACAAAAAAGCGCTACTCCACAACCGGTAACTGTTCCGGCGCCTCCTATGGTAAATACATCAGGTAAAAAACTTAATCCTAAACATGGAGAGCCTGGCCACAGGTGTGACATAGCTATTGGGGCACCCCTGGATAGCAAACCAACACAAGTAGTGACCACACAGCCTGCTGTAGTGAAACAAACTTTAGCGATAAAAACAGGAAAGGGTTTGAACCCACCTCACGGCCAGCCCAACCATCGCTGCGATATTGCTGTAGGCGCACCTTTAAACAGCAAACCTGCCCCGGTGGTAAATACTGTTCCTGTACCAACACCCGAAACCAAAACAACAGAAACAAAAGCGCTAGAGACAAAAAGTGAAGGGAAATAATAGTACATATATTGTGTACTTAATATTTTGAATATTCAGCACCTAACTTAACGCACATTTTTTTACATCTTTGCGTTAATGAAATTACCCGCCATAAAAGGTTTTGACCAAGAAGCACTAATAAAGTATTTTAAAAATACAGGAATGCTTTTGATCGGGAAAGTTGGCAGTTTAGGAATAAAAATGCTAACGAATATCGCGGTTGCAAACTATTTGCTGTCGTATGGTAATGGTATTCTCACTACATCAATCGCTTATGTTTTTTTATTCGCAGCATTGGCGGGCCTCGGCTTAGATCAGTTTATTGTAAAAGAACTTCACCAGTTTCCGCAGAAAAGGGATCAGATCTTAGGCACAGCATTTGGGTTGAAAGCTTTTGCAGGTTTTATGTGCATTCCTTTAATTTCACTTGCATGGCTCATTTACCCACTTGAGGACATCCAATATCAATTCATATTATTGCTTTCGTTTGTTGGTGTATTTCAATCTTTTACTGTAATCGATTCTTATTTTCAATCAGAAGTAAAATCCAAATACATTATGCAGGTGCAGATTATTGGGAATCTAGTTTCTGCTGCAATAAAAATTATTTTAATCTACACAAATTCGCCAATCAGCTATTTCTTTTTTGCTTTTCTTTTTGATACCGTTTTACTTTCTATAGGCTATATTATTACCTATAACAGAAAAAATAGAAGTATTCTGAATTGGAGATTTGAAAAAACATTGGCTAAAAAACTCTTCTCCCTTTCATGGCCACTGATCATTTCTGGCATAATGGTTTCAGTTTATATGAAAATTGATCAGATTATGCTTAAGCAGATTTTAGGTGCGAAAGGGACAGCCGAGGCGGGTGCTTATGCAACAGTGGTCAACTTTAGCGAGGCTTTAAACTTCGTCCCTGTTGCTATCGTTTCATCACTCTTTCCTGCAATTTTAAATGCGAGGAGAGATGATAAGGAACGTTATCAGAAGAGACTTCAGAATTTATACGATTTAATGGTTTGGTTAAGCTTAAGTTTTGCCATTTTTATAACTTTTGCCTCGCCGTTCATTTATAGTTATTTTAAACCAGAATTTGCTGATGCCGCACCTGTGTTGTCGGTTCATGTTTGGGGTTCTGCCTTCATATTTCTTGGTGTAGCAAGCGGACAGTATTTAATAGCAGAAAATTTTGGCCGGCTAACTTTTATCCGAACAGGAATAGGGGCGGTTGTAAATATCATTTTAAACATTATCCTTATCCCAAGAATGGGAATGATGGGTACAGCAATAGCTACAGTAATCGCATACTTTATTTCGGCCTTTTTTATACTATTTATCCCTAAACTTCGTCAACAAGGTATAATGATGTTAAAATCATTATTTTTGGTCACCGCATTTCAAAAAATATTTAAACGTTGAGTACTCTTAAAGCATTAACCACATTAATTGCAAAGCCAAGCAGGCTTAAGGCATTATTATCATACGGACATAAAGGCTATCTGAACAGCATTGGCTGGTTTACGGCTTTTGATAAAAAACAGGCCGTAGACGGGCAAGGAAAAGCATTGCCATGGGTAACCTATTCGTTTATCGATTTTATTAAAGAACGCATAAACAAAACACAGCATATTTTCGAATATGGCTCTGGCAGTTCTACTATTTTTTATGCTGAAAGGGCTGGTTCGGTAACTTCTGTAGAGCACGATAAAGGCTGGTTTGATAAAGTAAAAAATACAAGTCCGGCCAATGCTGAGATGATATTCTGCCATTTGGAAAAAGATGGGGAATATGCCAAAAAAGCAACCTTGCTCGATAAAAAATTCGACATTATTATTGTTGATGGGCGCGACCGTGTAAACTGTTGTAAATATAGCGCTGATGCACTATCAGAAAGCGGAGTATTAGTTTTGGATGATAGTGAACGTGAAGTATATCATCCTGCCCGTGTGCTTTTAAAGGCTCAAGGTTTCAAAGAAATCAGCTTCAGTGGGATTTCACCAGGCCTTTTTTACGAAAAAGCAACCTCAGTTTTTTATAAAACGGATAATTGTTTAGGTATTTAAATCAGTAAGCATCATGTTAAGCGAAGAAGTAAAAACGGCCTACGATAATTTTTATACCAATAGCGATGTAGCATGGAGAATGCTTGGCGCAAAATATAAAGCACAGAATATTGTTGATGTTTGCAAAGGGTTAAAGCCTAAAAAAGTGCTTGAGGTTGGCGCCGGAGATGGCAGCATTTTACATTTTTTAAATGAATGGCATTTCGCACCAGAACTGTATGCTTTAGAAATTGCACAAAGTGGTGTCGACATTATAAAAGACCGTAACCTCGCCAGTTTAAAAGAAGCACAAACTTTTGATGGGTATAAAATCCCTTATGAAGATGATGCATTTGATCTGATTATTCTTGCGCACGTTTTAGAACACGTAGAACACGAAAGGATCCTGATCCGTGAATTGAAAAGGGTAGCAAAATATATTGTTGTTGAAGTACCTAAAGATTATCGCTTTGGTGTAGACCAAAGAATGAAACATTTTCTGGATTATGGGCACATTAACATGTACACCCCAACTTCCTTGAGGTTCTTGCTGCAGAGTGAAGGTTTAGAAATTCTAGAAGATAAAGTTTCGATGACTGCACCAGAAACGGTAAAGTTTAATGAGTTTATTAATAGAAAAGCACCTAAAACTTTTTCTAAAAACTTAAAAATCGAACTGGAATACCAGATTAAAAAAACTTTGGGTAACTTGTTTGGGAAGAAAAAGCAAGAACAGTTTGCCAATGCCTATACGGTGTTAACCAAAAAATCTGACCATAATCTGCATATATTTTAGGAGTAGGGCGATCGTCATTTCGAGCGAAGTGCAACGAAGCCGAGAAATCTTATAGCTTGATTCTTAACATAATTTAAAGATTTCTCCATTCCGCGTTGCTCCAGTCGAAATGACGAAGAAACTGAGCAGTTTATTGATAAACTTAATTGATAAAAAACAAAAATGCAAAACCTTGCCCCAATAGCACTTTTCGTATACAACCGCCCGCAGCACACCGAGCGTACGTTACAATTCCTGCAACAAAATGAATTGGCAGCACAAAGCCATTTGTATATCTTTTCTGATGGTGCCAAAACAGATCAGGATAAAGAAACCGCGAAGAGGAAAAAGTAATGCATATTGGGGCCTACATGTATCCTCTAAAATCAGATCAACTTTCGCAATCGTTTTTCTACCGGGCGGCCACAAGTTGGGGTTGGGCCACATGGGGAAGGGCGTGGAAAAACTTCGAACCAGATATTAACATCCTTATAAAACAGTTTGATAAAAAGAAAAGAGCTGCATTTTCCATCGACAATAAAATGAACTTCTGGAAACAGATGTTAGCGTTTAAGAAGGGAAAAAACAACAGTTGGGCAATTAGATGGTATGCTTCTATCTTTTTAAAAGGAGGCATCACACTTAACCCATCGCAATCACTCGTTAACAATATTGGCCATGATGGCACTGGCGTGCACTCAGGAATAAATGATATCTACAACGTAATTATCAACCCCAAGCCCATTGTTGAGTTTCCGACCACAATAGCAGAAGACCCCATCGCATACAAAGCCATCAAAAGCTTTTTGATTAAACGGAAAGGCAATATGGTAACCCGTGTTAGGCGTTTTGTTAAAGAAAAGCTGGCACAATACTTTTCAAAGAAATAATTAAGCTGATATAGCTCACTGTTGTAGACAATTAAAAAAAATGACAAACCTTTTTTTAATTGTTCATGTTGCTTTTATACATCGAAACTATAAAATAAAAAAACATGAAAACGACAACAGCAACAGCAGAGGTATTAAACGATCTGGTTCAAATTAATAACGATCGTATTGAAGGTTATGAAAAAGCCCGTCAGGAATTAAAGGATGGAGATGCCGATCTGAAAACGCTATTTTTAAATATGATTGCCGAAAGTCAAAAATATAAAATGGCTTTGGCTGCAGAAGTAGCTGCATTGGGTGAGGATATCGAAACCGGAACAACAAACTCCGGAAAAATTTACCGGGCATGGATGGATGTTAAGGCATTATTTACCGGCCACGACCGTAAAACTGTTTTAAACAATTGTGAGTTTGGAGAAGATGCAGCACAAAATGCATATAAAATGGCATTAGAGGAAGAGGATATTCCTTCAAATATCAGAGATTTAATCTCTGACCAAAAAGCATCGTTAAGAGTATCGCATGATGAAATTAAAAGATTACGTGATGCTCAAGCATAAGTGACCGAGATAAAAACAGAAAAACCTCCTTCGATTTATTATCGGAGGAGGTTTTTTTATGGTGTTCCGTCATGCTGAACTTATTTTACAAGTAGAAGTAGCATTTTTAATTGTCTTGTAGCTACTACGTGGTCAGCATCTTTTTTTAAAGATCCTGAAATAAATTTACTTCGTAGCTTTCCGCTGCGCTACAGGTCAGGGTGACGATCTCTTAGGAACTAAATCAGTTAAGAATTACGACTCTAATTCCCGATCTAAATGTTCGGTAACGCGCTGGATCGTATTATCGATGGTGTTACTTAGAATCGTTAAATAAGAGCCTTTTTTAGCAGTTTCGATCGCGATCTGCAAACATTCGGTGCTTTTATTGTTAATGATGATCTCTTTATCCGGATCAACTTCCTTGATGCCTTTTACCAGCAGGTCAACCAGTTCTTGTTGTTGTCTGCCTCGGAGATATTTCTCCTGACAAATATAAATTTTATCAAACATCTGAGCAGAAATGCGGGCAGTTTCGATAATATCCTCATCTCTTCTATCTCCTGTTGCCGAAATAATACCTACATGTTCGGTTGCCTCTACACCTTGCAAGAAACCTTTTACGCCATTAAATCCGTCAGGGTTATGCGCAAAATCGACCAGTACCTTAAATTCTTTGAACCTGAAAATATTCATCCTTCCCGGGGTATGCGCCGCAGAAGGAATAAATGTTTCCAGCGATAAACGGATATCTTCAGGTTTATAGCCCCATAAATAGGTTGCCAGTGTTGCTGCAAGCACATTCTGGATCATAAAATTCACGGAACCACCAAAAGTTAATGGAATGTGCGTGGCTTTATCTACCCTCAATTTCCAGTCGCCTGTTTTAATGGTAATGTATCCGTTTTCATAAATGGCGGCAATTCCACCTTTTCTACAATGTTCTTTAATCACCGGATTATTTTCATCCATGCTAAAATAAGCAACATTACAGCGCGCATCTTTGCCAATGCGAACGCAATAACCATTATCGGCATTTAATACTGCCCAACCTTTACGGCGCACTGCCCCGATCACAACCGCTTTGACACGTGTCAGATCGTCAAGATTATGGATATCTGAAATACCCAAGTGATCTTCCTGGATATTGGTTACTACGCCAATATCACATGCATTAAATCCCAGTCCAGCTCTTAAAATTCCACCACGGGCGGTTTCTAATACCGCAAATTCAACTGTTGGATCTTTTAAAATGAACTCAGCACTTACCGGTCCAGTGGTATCACCTTTCATTAGCATCGTATTGTGCACATACACACCGTCACTGGTGGTAAAACCTACACGTTTACCATTACTTCTGATAATGTGCGCAATTAACCGTGTAGTAGTGGTTTTTCCGTTTGTTCCGGTTACAGCAATAATCGGAATCTGTGACAATTTTCCCTGTGGATACAGCATGTCAATAACCGATGCAGCTACGTTTCTAGGCAAGCCTTCACTTGGTGCAAGGTGCATCCTGAATCCTGGTGCTGCATTAACTTCCAAAACCACACCTCCGTTTTCGGTTAATGGCTGGGTAAGGTCTTGCGCCATGATATCGATACCGCAGATATCCAATCCGATTACCCTCGAAATCCTTTCACATATAAAAATATTCTGTGGATGTACAATGTCAGTTACATCGATAGATGTCCCGCCTGTACTTAAATTTGCAGTAGATTTTAAATAAACCACTTCTCCCTTTTCGGGAATAGTTTCTAAGGTATATTCTTTTTTGGCCAGCAGATCCAAAGTATCCCGGTCAACAGCAATTTCAGTTAGCACATTTTCGTGACCATAACCACGGCGTGGATCTTCATTCTCCTTATCGATCAATTCTTGGATCGTATGAATTCCATTGCCCTTAACATGTGCAGGATCGCGTTGTGCGGCAGCAATAACTTTATGATCGATTACCAGTACCCTAAAATCGAAACCGGTAATAAATTTTTCTATAATTACCTTTCGCGAATACGTTTTGGCGTATTCGAAAGCGGCAACCGCATCTTCCATCGTTTTCACATTAATGGTTGCACCTTTACCGTGGTTGCCATCAAGTGGTTTAAAAACTAAAGGAAATCCAACCTTTTTAACAGATGCTTCCAGATCATCAGGATTTGAAATCGTTACTCCAGAGGCTACCGGAATGGCAGCTTCGGTAAGCAAACGTTTTGTCTCTTCCTTGTTGCTGGCAATATCTACAGCGATGCTACTTGTTTTTTCGGTCATGGTAGCCCTAAAACGTACCTGATTTTTACCGTATCCCAATTGCACCAAAGAGCTTTTATTTAATCTGATCCATGGAATACTTCTACTTACGGCTTCCTCCACAATAGAACCTGTACTTGGCCCTAATGCTTCCAGCTCACGTATTTCCTTCATCCTTCGGATGTCGTGCTCCAAATCGTACTCTTCGTTATTAATCAGGGCTTCGGCAATTTTAACTGCAGCTTCAGCAGCGTAAACACCAACCTTTTCTTCCAGATAACTGAATACCACATTATAAATGCCTTCAGTTTTAGTTTGGCGGGTTCTGCCGAAACCAGTTTCCATGCCCGCCAAAGTTTGAATTTCCAAGGCAATATGTTCAATTACATGCCCCATCCATGTCCCTTCTTTTACCCGGGTGAAAAAGCCACCTTCAACTCCCTTAGAACAGCGATGTGTAAACATGCTGGGTAACAATTTCTCTATCCGCTCACTAAATCCCTCAATAACGTTAGTTGGTTTTTGCTCCAAATCTTCCAGATCTAAACGCATCTGGATCAGTTTTTTCCGGCTAATTGACCATATGTTTGGCCCTCTTAATACTTGTATGTTTGATATCTTCATGTAATGTTTTGTTCGTTTTTTATTTAAACAAGCGTTTGGGACAGCCTTTTTAACTCAATTTTTAGAATAAAATTGATGACGGTAAATTATGCATTTATTTTGAAATTAGACGTTCCATTTAGCTAAATCAATTTTAAGGTGTATTTGTTTTATTTTCAAGCACAATCCTGTTAATTTTAGGTTATAATATTTTAACGTTTGTTAATAAATTGAATATTCTTGACAAAAAAAGTCGTGTTTTTTATCATAAGCCTATATATTTGGGTTTTTTGATACAATTATAATACACAAAGAATGGTTCCGAAAGGTAAACTCATCATCATTGGTGGCGCAATAAACACAGGTAGCTTCGCAGAAACGCAATTCGGACTACCTGAGAATATGAATTTTTTTGAGCGTGGAATTTTAAAACGGATTACTACAGAATCATTAAGAGATACTCAATCTCGCTTCGAGATCATCACTACAGCATCATTAATGCCCGAAAAGGTTGGTGAAGAATATATCAAGGCTTATGCACAATTAGACGTGCACAATGTTGGTGTGCTTAACATTACCAACCGTGAAGAAGCCAATTCAGATGAAAATTATGAACGTATCAAAGCAGCCGAAGTAATTATTTTTACCGGTGGTGATCAGCTCCGTCTTTCTTCAATTTTTGGTGGAACAAAAATCCATCAAATATTACTAGAGAAATACAGAAATGAACCTGTAGTAATTGCCGGTACTTCTGCAGGGGCGGCCGCAAGCTCTAAAAACATGATTTATCAGGGTAGCAGTAAAGATGCTTTGCTTAAGGGAGAGGTTAAAATTACCGGCGGATTAGGCTTTATTGATGATGTTATTGTTGATACACATTTTGTTCAACGCGGAAGAATTGGCCGCTTGTTATATGCCGCTGCCAGCAATCCTGGTATATTAGGGATTGGTCTTGGTGAAGATACGGGGCTTTTCATCTCTGATGGCCATACGATGGAAGCAATCGGCTCTGGCATGGTAATTTTAGTAGATGGCCGCAATATGGCCGATACCAATTTAACAGACGTAGAGATGGGTCAGCCTGTTTCAATTAAAAACATGGTGGTACATGTAATGTGCGATGGCGACGTTTATGATTTAACAAACCATAGCTTAGTAATCCATCATCCAAAGGTTGTTCCGGTAGGGTAATTCAGTTGGCAGTTAACAGTGGGCGATTTTCAGTTAGGACTTACCCAATCTTGATACTCGCTACTTATTTACTACAATACTCAAAAAAATGAAATTAATCATACACGGCGGCTTCTTCAGCGAATCGTCTACCAACCAGGAAACGAAAAAGGCTAAACAAGATGCTTTGGCTTCGATTGTTACGCTCGGACACGAGTATCTGAAAACACATACTGCTTTAGAAACCGTGGTGTATACTGTTGCGCTATTAGAAGATAACGAACTGTTTAACGCTGGTATCGGTTCGCAGATTCAAAGCGATGGAAAAGTGAGGTTGAGCGCAGCCCTAATGGATGGTAAAACAGAAAAATTTAGTGGTGTAATTAATGTAGAAGATGTTAAAAATCCTATACAGATTGCGCAGAGTTTATTAACATATGATGACCGGGTACTTAGTGGTGATGGTGCCCGGCAATTTGCCAGAACAAATGGATTTGAATATTTCAATCCGATTACCCCACAGCGCCAATCAGAATACGAAGCTAAATTAAACCAAAAGAACAATAAAGGAACGGTAGGCTGTGTAGCACTCGATGCAGATGGAAATTTAGCAGCAGCAACCTCCACCGGGGGAAAAGGATTCGAAATCCCTTGCCGGGTGAGTGACTCTGCAACCGTGGCAGGCAACTATGCCAATCAATATGCAGGTATTTCTTGTACCGGAGTAGGTGAAGATATTGTAAGCGGTGCCTTAGCCGCAAAAATTGTAACCCGTGTTACCGATGGTTTTTCTTTAAAGGAAGCATCAGATAAATCTTTTGCCGAACTTAAAGCTTTTGATGGCTTTGCGGGCGTTGTAGGCATTTCTGTAGCAGGCGAAGTGTACCATTGCGACTCGCATCCATACATGGTTTGGGCATCTTTTGATGTTAATTTACAGGTATTTAGCTAAAATTAGATTTAAAGTATTATTTTTGTTGCATGACCAAGATTGTATTGGCTTTAATTGGCCTTTTTGCATCATTACAACTACAAGCTCAAAATATAGATAAATCTGAGATCCAAGAACCTAACGGTAGTGCTATAAATATAGCGGTATCTAAATTTGACCTGGAAGACGGCAATTCTTTTTTTGAGGAAGCAGAAGATTTAGAGCGAAAAGGCGATTTCAACGAAGCCCTCACCTTATTTGGCAAAGCCGCTTTCGAATATAATGCCGTAAAAAACTTCAACAGGTACGGACAGGCCGTTATCAAGATGAGCAGTATGCATTATCAACTTGGCCGTTTCACTGATGCAGAGCAGATTCTTTTAAATGTGGCTTTAAAAAATTATTCTAAAACCGGAAACAGAGCAGGAGTAATGAACACCTATAACCTTTTAGGCAAAGTTTATCTGGCCAATACCAAGTATACCCAATCGATGTGGTTTTACACCCAACAGGGTATATTGGCAAAACAGCTAAAAAGCAACAATTCATATATCGAATCTATTTTAGGCATTGTTCAGGTTAAAATCAAAAAGAAAGATTTTACGCTTGCCCTGAGAGATCTGAAATCTGCCGAATGGCTTGCCAACTCGATTAAAACCACCCAGTACAAAACGCAAATCAAAGATGCCAGGGAAATGATCGCCAGCAAAACCACCAGTAAAAAGGTAAACCCAAGCTAGTTTAGATACTTATTTTTCTTTAAATCTTCCTACATCACTAATAATATAGCCCTTAAAGGTCTGTAATTGGTCAAATTTTGAGTATCGATCAAAACAAAAAATAACGCTCAACGTTCTACATAAGAAATTGTTAAATAAAAAGTTTTGCTAAAATGGTATCATATTGGCTATATAGAATTGGAAATGGATTTTAAATCATTTAAAGAGATGTTAAAGAGAATATTTTTTGTAATTTTTACTGCGGCAGTACTTGCTTGTCATGCTGCACCTAAAACTCAGCCAATGGTTGAGGGTGTTACCAACGTAAAACCTGATGAGCAGCAACAACTTGTTATAAAAGAGGTTGTAAATTTGATTGAGAGTTATAATTATAAAAAAATTCAGATCAATGATTCTATATCTTCGATCATTTTAGATAAGTATATCAAGTCTTTAGATCAGGGTAAAAATTACTTTTTGGCTTCGGATATCAAAGAATTTGAAAAATACAGATATACTTTGGATGATGATTTCAAAAATGGCGATTTAAGCGGGCCGTTTTTCATCTATAACGTCTATGCCAAAAGGTTAAATGAATATTTTACCTATTCTTTAGCACAGATTAAAACTAAATATGATTTTAATCAAACCGACAGTTATGTATATGACCGGGAGAAGCAGCCTTGGGCAACTTCTTCAGCAGCATTAAACGATACCTGGAAAAAACGTGTTAAATACGAACTGATCAATTTAAATTTAGCTGGAACAGCAGAAGCAAAGAACGTAGAAACGTTAACTAAACGCTATCAGAACCTACAGTCGCAAACTTCAAAAACCAATAATCAGGATGTATTCCAGATTTTGATGGATGCTTTTACCGAATCTATTGATCCACATACCAATTATTTTAACCCAACCAACGCAGCAGCATTTAACGAAGATATGTCCCGTTCTTTCGAAGGTATTGGCGCCCGTTTACAATTAGAAAACGAGGTAGTTAAAATCTCAGAAATTATTGCTGGCGGACCTGCATTTAAAGGAAAACAACTGAGTGCTGGCGATCGTATTATTGCTGTAGCCCAGGGTGATGGAGAATTTGTTGACGTAGTGGGTTGGAGATTGGATAACACCGTATCGAAAATTAAAGGTCCGAAAGGAACCAAGGTGCGTTTAAAAGTTATCCCTGTTGGAAAAGAAATGTCTTCTAAACCAGTTATTATCGAATTGGTTCGCGATAAAATTGTTTTGGAAGAAACATCTGCCAAGAAAAAAGTTAAAACCATTAACAGTAATGGCAAAGATTATAAAATCGGGATTATTACCCTACCAGCGTTCTATGCGGATTTTAAAGCAGCAAATGCAGGTGATAAAAACTACAAAAGCACTACCCGCGATGTTAGAAAACTAATCGACTCGTTAAAAACATATGATAAGGTAAATGCAATCGTAATGGATTTACGTGGAAATGGTGGAGGCTCATTAGTTGAAGCGATCTCTTTAACTGGTTTATTTATAGATAGAGGGCCT
This sequence comes from Pedobacter sp. 01N416, assembly GCF_056399685.1. Classification (NCBI taxonomy): domain Bacteria; kingdom Pseudomonadati; phylum Bacteroidota; class Sphingobacteriia; order Sphingobacteriales; family Sphingobacteriaceae; genus Pedobacter; species Pedobacter sp. 01N416. Next base: position 2,662 of record NZ_JBFTRT010000010.1, on the reverse strand, counting down.
GTAGTTCAGGTGAAAGATTTACGCGGTAAAATTGAAGTGGACGAGGATGAAAATAGCGGTGTAACCTGGGATGGGCCTTTTGGTGTAATTGTAGATCGTTTAAGCGCATCTGCATCAGAAATTTTCGCTGGTGCAATACAGGATTACGGCCGTGGTATTATTATGGGTAGCCAAACTTATGGTAAAGGTACCGTTCAATCTTCTATCGATTTAAACAAATTGGTAAACCCAAGTATGTTACAAAGGGTAGCAGGATTAATTTCTAAAGACAAAACCGTTGGCACATCGCCAAGCGGAGCAAGCCCGGCTGATATTAACTTAGGTCAGATTAACCTAACCATGGCCAAATTTTACCGTGTTGCAGGAAGCAGCACTCAGCATAAAGGTGTAACACCTGATGTTGTTTTCCCTTCAGTTTATCCGATGGATAAAATTGGAGAAGATACTGAATCATCTGCCTTACCATGGGACGTTATTCCAAACTCCAGCTTTAAAGCAGTTGCGAATCTGACCCCTGTTAAAGCACAGTTGGTTAAAAACAGCGAGCAGCGTATCGCAAACTCATTGGATTTTAAGTACCTGAAACAAGATATTGCCGATCTTAAAAAACGTGACAATGAAGTTTCTGTCACCTTAAATGAGGCAAAGCTTAAAGCTGAGCGCGACGCACAAGAAGCTAAAACACTTGCCAGACAGAATGAATTAAGGGCATTAAGAGGATTACCTGCCATTAAAAAAGGAGATAAAATTACCAAGCAAGATGCTTTCGATTTTATTGAAGATGAATCGTTAAAAGTAATGGGCGATTTTATGCAACAATCTGGTAACTATGTGATGAACTTAGGCTTGATGCCAAAGAATAACTAAGAAGAAATATTTCTATGGAAAGGCTGCTTTAGCAAAAACTAAAGCGGCCTTTTTGTTATTTCGGTGGTGTCAGATATTCCTATCTGACACTAAACCATCTTTGTTTTTAATCTATTTAACTGTCAGATGGCAACATCCGACAGCACGACAAAAGACCTCGTAGGTTTAAAACACTTATTTCTTCGCCGTTGGTTCAGTCTGTTTATTCAACTGCATGGCCATCATCTCTTTCATGGTTTTATTCATGCCATCGGCACTACCATCAAGAAAAATAACGTTTCCATCTCCGTTTTCTGCAAAATGTTTAATCGATTCAGTCCACATGGTAAATAAGATTACCGAAATATCCAGGTTGGCCTGCTCCATTTCCTGAGCGGCTTTACTCATACCATGAGCCACCTCTGCACGGAATAAAGCGATACCCTGCCCGCGTAACTGTGCAGCCTCGCGCTCGGCTGTAGCTGCAATTTTAATCGCATTACCATCCGCTTCGGCAGCTTTGGTTTTAGTAATTAATAATGCCTGCCCTTCGTTCTCAGCCGCTGCTTTTAAGTTGTTTGAAGCTACCACACGACTCATTGAACGCATAATTTCCTCATCAAAGGTAATATCATTCAATTGAAGATCCTGAAGATGATAACCCCATCCATCTAAAACCTGATCGATCTGCTCCTTAACGTGAAGTACAATTTCGTTGCGTTGGGCCAATACATTTGCCTGCTTTTGCGTAGCCACATACGCCCTGATCGAACCTTCAATGGTCCTGATTAGTGCCTGCATTAAGTTGGTCGCATCTACAAACTTAAAAGCTACATTTTTGATCGTTTCTTCATCCTGGTTTACCACAGAATATAATAGCATCGCCTTAAAATATACATTGGCCTGATCTTGTGTTACCGCTTGAAACGACAGCTTCTAACTAACTTATATACAATGAAAACTAAATTATTTCTTCCGGCGGCCGGCGTATTGCTTTTTGCTGCCTGCCAGAATAAAAGCCATCAAGATGCCGATGTGGTGAATGCACGCACCGAATTTTTCGATAAAGCCGGCATGGATACCACTGTAAAACCTGGCGATAACTTTTTCCTGTATGCCAATGGGAAATGGATGAAAAACACTGAAATTCCTAAAACAGAAACAGGCTGGGGTTCTTTTTATACTTTATATAACGATAACCTGAAAAATCTGAACAGCATTCTTGAAAGTGCTTCAAAAGCTAATGCTGCCAAAGGAAGTACTGAACAAAAAGTTGGCGATTTCTATACCAGTGGAATGGATACCCTTACCATTGAGAAATTGGGCATCGAACCTATAAAGCCGCTCTTAAATAAAATAGATGGGATTAAAAACGATAAGGATTTAATCAATTTTGTTGTCAACGGCTATAAAGATGGTGAGGGAGATTTATTGGGCTTTGGTGTAGAACCAGATGATAAATTAAGCACTAAAAATGCTTTGTCATTTTCGCAGGCCGGTCTCACCCTGCCTGATCGCAGCTATTATTTAGAACAGGATGATAAGGCAAAAAAAATCAGAGCCGAGTACATTAAATACATCACAAAAATTTTTAGCCTGGCAGGCGATTCTGCCAATGCAGCTAAATATGCCGACAATATTTTAAAACTGGAAACAGCTATTGCGCAATCGCATTCTACTCCTGTTCAACTGCGCGATCCACAGAAAAATTATAACAAAATGACCGTGGCTGACTTTCAAAAGCAGACGCCGAACATTGAGTGGAAATCTGTTTTAAGTAAATTGGGGGCAAGTACGGATACCGTTATTGTAAGGC
>NZ_JBFTRT010000009.1:0-29484 GCF_056399685.1 Pedobacter sp. 01N416 | reverse complement strand
GGGTAAAGACTTTGCAAAAAAGAAATTCAGCGTATTATTTAAAAAGTGAGGATTAATCTGTGCACGGAGAAAGGAATTTTCGGTATCAAACTTTTCTTTTTCTATTATTTTTAACTCTTTTTCACGTTTAATGGATTGGCGGAAATAAAATAAACTAAAGGATAAAAGGGCATATTTAATAAACTTGTATAGATTTAAAGTGATAAAATCGAAGAATTGAAATGCCCTTGGTGTAGGCCCATCTGGCCAAACAAAAGGCCTGATGTAATAGCCAGTAATGTACCAAAAAATAGCATAAGAAGCATGTACCAAAATTAAACCAATAATTAATCGCCACGCTTTTAAAGGATAGGTATAGAGGGAATAAATATACCAACATAAATAAAAGGCATATATATCGGGCAAGTAAGTAAAGAAGAAATAAAGGATGCCTGTTGAATAAGCTTTAGGTGACTTGAAAAGACCCGCTAGAATAGTCAGCACAATATATCCTAACCACAAGCTTATATGATAGATGATTAATCGATGCTTTTTGAGAAATTCTAACTTGCTTATCATTTTACAATTAATTGGGATAATTAAATTATTTATCGCGTTTTATATTTATTGGGTAGGGTTAAGCTAAGTGCATAGAAATCATCCTGATCATTTATACTTAATTTAAAATAAGCCCCATAATAACTTTTAAGTCTTTTTTGTAAATTTTCGAGACTTGTTCCATTAGAGGATTTATTTTGTTTACTATATTTTTTATTAAAAGTTTTTATTATAAGGGTTCTATCTTCCTCAATTTTCAAACTAATCAGAGCGCCAGCGCCTTGATTAATGCAATCTCCATGTTTCAAAATGTTCTCAAGTAGGGTAACCAAGGTTAGGGGGACAATTGTAGCATTTTGTGCATCCCCTTCAATTTTTAGATCTATACACAAACGATTGTTAAGACGTAATTTATTGATATTGATGATGTTTCTTGCATGTTCTATTTCGTCCATTAGGGGCATCAACTGATTATTTTGATCTATTTGTAGTGAATAGCGCATAATCTCTGATAATGTCATTATTCCGTTTGACAATTCTTCGGACAGTGGCAATGATTTAGCGTAAAAAAAGTTCAAAGTATTGTTTAAAAAGTGTGGATTTATCTGAGCCCTTAAAAAAGCATATTCAATTTCTAATTTTTCGTTTTGTATTTGCCTTAAGCGCTTTTGATGCCTGAGCGTTTTTTTGAAATATTGAAATCCGAATGCCACAATGTTACACTCAATAAAAATATAAAATATAACTGCAATAAATTGCCAGAATATAAATTCTGATGTTGGCGTGTAATCTTTGCCAAGCTGCGGCAGTATCCAGTAATCTACCACATACCAAACTATTGTATAGGTAATAAATATTAAAATTATAGATACAATTAGTTTGGTTACTTTAATTGGTTCTAAAAATTTGGAATAAGCATACCAACTTATATAGAATCCGTATAATGTTGGAATGTTTAATATTAAAATATCGGTAAGTAAGTTTTCCCATACATTAGCCACATAATTTGGATTCCTTGAAAAGCGCAAAATTATGTTTAAAGCTGTAAAAGCTATCCAAAAGTAGATATGGTATAACAGTACTGTATGTTTTTTGAGTAAAAGCAAAATTTACAATTTATAATCTTTAACAAATTTTATCCAGTCCTTAACATTTGCAGGTATTTCTACATCGGGTTTAATACCGATATTGGCTTTTTCTTTGTTCGCGATAAGTAATCTTGCCGGTGGATAAACTAGTGTAAAAAAAATACAAGGCATTTGGGTTTCTACGCGTTCGAGGTAGTTAATGGAACCTGAACTATTGGTGCCATAAAGTTTAACTTTTGTACTCTGTTTAGCTTGTAAAATAAAGAGTTCTGCACTACTAACCGATTTTTTGTTCATTAAAATGGATACACGCTGAGGATTTTTTAATATAGAGTTGTACTTGATAGTATCAGCACGGTAAAGCAGATACATTTCGCCACGATGTGCTTTTAGGTTAGCTACTTTTTTTATATAACTTTCCTTTATATCGCCAGAAGTTAAGTTTATAATTCGTTCATATCCATCTTTAATATTATCATCTGTGGCTAACACCTGTGCTTCCTCTGTTAAAATTGGATTGGTATACAGGTAAGGTAGTATTTCTCCGAAAGCACTTGCAGCTCCGCCAGCATTATTTCTTACATCGATAATTAAATGCTCGGTATTTTGTAGTACTGAAGCATTTTTAATCATCAAACTATCTGTCTCCTTTTTAAGCTCAATGGAAAAACTAGGGATAGTTAAAAGACTTGTTTTGTCATCGAGATTTTTAAATTTAGGATTGTTTATTCCCAGCTGAGATCTTTGCTCAAGCGGTGTATTTTTGTAGAATTTACCAAGCTCATTTAGATTAATGGTATCTTTTAGTAAGTCCATTTTGGCTAGGTAATCTGAGTGATCTCTGGCGAGAAAATAGGTGAAATTATAAGCTTGATTTATTTTTTTTACCTTGAATTTAATTTGTTGTGGAGACCAAAATATTCCATCAGCTTTAATCACGAACCCAATAAACTCATTATGGATTAAACTATCGCGAACTATACCAAGTTTGAAAATATTAGATTCATGATTCCAAATGCCTTCTATATTATCTACAGATCTTTTAGGATTATTTAAATAAGATTTTAGTTTATCTTCAGTCCAATTCGTTTTCGCTTCTTTTGAGAAAAAATGAATAATAGAATCTTTTGGTTGATTCGTGTTAAATAAAACAGTCATATGCTTGTCTTTAAAAAAGTCAAGCCACTCTCTGCAAAGAGAAATACATTTATTACTTTCAGTTTTATTCGCTATTTTTTGAAGGCTATCCGTAAAATGCTCAAATTGTTTTTGATTCAATTTATTAACCTTGTCATTATAGCCAACATAGTTTTTCTTAATTCTTTGCACCATAAATTCAAAATTATCCGAACAATTACAAACCTGTGCCCCACAATTAATCGAGAGAAATAGACAAAGTAATAAATATATAATTTTCATAATTTTTTTATCAACTTAATAAAGTTAGTAGAAAGTAGTTGATTGGTTTCCTGAAGAATAAATTGAATTAAGTTAAAGAGAAATAGTTTGGTTAAGAGTCTCATTGCAAATATTGGTGCCTGTTGAAACAGGGTTTTCAGTAGTTGGATTACTCCCTCCGTTAATTTTTCTCATCTGCTCTTTACTCAAATTGGCAATTGATTTTTTCTTAAAAAGAAACACGGTCTTTTTTTCTAATTTTTTGTTTTTCATAATTGTAATGATAGATAGTTAAATAAATGTGCTTAAAAGTGTTGTTTCTGAATGTAATAGTGAAAAATTATACACCAAACAGCCGTTTGTCTGTACCAAACCAATAGATTGTATAGTTTAAATAGTGAATCGTTATTTAGTTTTATACTTCTTTACAAAATCAATCCAATCGGCGGTATCGGCAGGTATTTCTACATCGGGTTTAATCCCAATGTTATCTAAAGGATAATCTGGTAATCTTAAAGATTTACAGGTAGGGTAATAAAGCGTGTAGAATTTACATGGCATTTCTACTTTTACAAATTCAGTATAATCTACAGCACCAGACGAATGTTCACCATATAATTTTACCTTTTTACTTTGTTTGGCTTCTAGTAAAAACAATTCGGCAGCACTTCCTGTACCGGCATTAAAGAGAAATGAAACGCGCTCTGGATTTTTATAAACCTTAGCATAACCACTATCTTTAATGTTGTCTGGCGTTGCTAAAACATATCCTCCTTCTTTTAGTATAGGGTTGGTATAGAGGTATGGCATTAACTTTTCGTATACCAAAACAGAGCCACCACTGTTATTTCTTAAATCGACAATTAAATGTTTGGTGTTTTTTAATATGTTTTCATTCTTCTTAATAAGTGTAGCTGTGGGGGCCACATAATCTAATTTGCCGAAAGATGGCATTTCAAAGATGGCCGTTTCATTGTCCAAAACCCGGAATTTTGGTGAGAGATCAATTTCTTTTACAGGCAAAGCAGCTAGAAAAGGTTTGGGCGCTTTAACCCACTTACCGAATATCCCAAAATTTAATATATCGCCATGTTTTGATAATACCGGGTGTTGTTCCGAATGGTCTCCACCAGCGAAGAAAATAGTTTGATACTGATTGTCCTTTTTTGCCAATCTAAATTTGACCTGTTGTGGCATCCATCTTATGGAATCGGCCTTTAATATAAACCCCATAAACTCATTGGGTTTGGTATCTTTAATGATTCCAACTTCATATATGCCAACGCTCCAAATTCCTTCAATGCTATCGAGAATTTCTTTGTTCTGTACGAGGTAAGATTTAAATGCGTTTTCCGTCCAATTGGTTTTTTCTTCCATAGCAAAAAACTTTCTTACGGAATCTGGATTCAATTTATCAAAATCCATCCCAAATGATATGTGTTTATCTTTGAAAAAACTTAACCATTCGCGGCATAAGCTTAAACATTTATAAGGTGTGGATTGATTGGCTACCTGTTGCAGACTATCAGTAAATTTTTTAAACTGCTGGCTATTTGCAGGTGTTACTTTATCGGAATAACCTACATAATTTTTAGAAATCCTTTCTGTTAAGTAATTGAAATTATCACCGCAATTACAGTTCTGTGCTTGTAAATTATAAAATGGAAATAAGAGCAATAAATAGAAGATAATTTTTTTCATAGTTTTCAGTTACAATTATAGTCGATATTTATACTTAAAGGATAAACTATTTTAAAATACATATTTGTCTTATATTTTGTGTAGGAAATGTAAGATTTGGGGTAGCGTCAGTTTCATTCAATATTGGCTATTTCAGCTGTTATAACCTCTTTTCGTCCTTATGAAATACCCTTTGGTGTATCTTTTTTTTTGATTGAAATTTAATATCCAATACTTGTTTCATGTTAGACCAACATAGGCGGAACCTGAAAAGCCTGAAAAGAGTAGGAAACAAAAATTTAAATTAAACGAAATGAAAAAATTAGAATTAGAAAGCTTTGATGTTCAGGAGTTAGATGCTAAAGAAGTCAATAAGATTGATGGTGGAAATTGGTGGTTAGTTGGATACGGAATTTATTTATATGATAATAGGGAAAGATTTATTGAAGGGGTAAAAAAAGGATTACAGGATTTTAATTAGAAGATAAAAGAAATGAAAAATTTACAAAATAATCAAMTCGACTCTATGGGACTGTCTATTTTGGRAAACCATGAGCTAACAAATATTAATGGTGGAGATAAAGGCGACGCTGCAGAGTTAATTGGTAGATCATATGTATGGACAATGGCACATTTCCTAACTGGAGGAGCTAGTACAATTTATTTAATTGCACATAATTTATAATTTATTAAACCGAGTTGTAAATTTAAAATGAATTTACAACTCGGTTTTTAATAGAATGATAAAATAGAAAAATATAGAAAATTCGTTAACGAAGAGAAATGAAAATTTAATCAATACCATTTTTATACTCTTGCTCTTATTTATATTTCTTTATGATATAGAGTCGAATTTTTAAATGGGATGTTTGCAGAAATAAACGATTTTGTTAAATAATCAGTTACTTCATAACAGATAAGACATATTATCTCTGTTCAAAAGGATCTGAATTGTACGAAGGTATTTAACCTATGAAATATTTAGTACTGATGTGTGCTGATATTTTATAGGTTTTTTTGCAAATTCTTCGGCGCTCAATTCCAAAGCCCTTATAGCTATCGAACTAAATCCATCGCTAGTTCTTTTAGTATAACTTTTCGATTAAGGATTTTTTTATATCGTTAATTGTATTAACGTGCTGTTTTTTCGTCCTTAAGAAATACCATTTGGTGTATCTTTTTTTCTTAATGAATTCTAAAACTAGATACTTGTTTCATGTTAGACCAACATAGGCAAAACCTGAAAAGCCTTTAACGAGTAAGGAATAAAATTTAAATTAAACGAAATGAAAAATTTAGCATTAGAAAATTTTGGCGTTCAGGAATTGGGCGCTAAGGAAATGAAAAAAATTAATGGCGGCATTATTCCTGCAATTATAGCAGCGGGAGTAGCAGTTTGTGGAGGAGCATGGTTCCTTGGAGAGAAAATGGGTAGAACGTTGTATAATCAATTACATTAATAATCATGATAGTAGAACTAACAACAGAAGAGCAATCCGAAATCAATGGTGGATTTGGATTAGTACCTTTAATATTTATTGCAGCTGTAGCTTATGGGTACTGGGATGAATCTACAAAGCACAAATAATCGTTTACTGAAGCAAGTTTTCACTTAATTCTGTATATTTACGAGTAAACTATCTATAATATAAGATGCATTTGTATGGATAGTATTTGAAAGAGAATTGTTTTTAAAAATTTTATCAAATATTTATGAATAAATACAATAATAAGTCAGAATATAAGATTTTGTTGGTAGTTGCAATAATTACATTTATTTGTTTCGCAACATGGCAAAAAGGTGAAGATTATGGTAGAAAAATGTATTATTCTTTTTTACATAATAAGTAAATTGAACAATAATAGATTTTTGAGTACCAGATAACTTTTATACCTACTGTAAAGGTTAATTAATCAATGGGTAATTTATATAGTTACCCATTGATTTTTGGGTATAAATCTATAACTGATATAATTTAATACTATGGATTACTGGATTGCTCAATAAAAAAAGAAGACAGACTTTATTTGTTTGTACTATTTCTTATCGCTCTGTCTTAATTTTTGCTGGTTATTTTTCGGTAAAGAGCTAGGCAGTTTTATGTTATGAAAATGATCTTTAACTAGTCTTATGAATAAAATCTGAGGGAAGAACCTATAAAAAAGATTCTTACAATTAACTTTCGTTAAAGCAATATGAATAACAATTCAGAAAAAAAATAAAAACACTATCTACAATATGGGGTATTATTTTATCTGTTCTAGTCTTAGGTGAAATAATAGAATCTTTTGGACTTAGTGTTGCTAAAGATTCAAATCTCCATAAGAAGGAAATAAGTAATGCTCAGACCACAATATCACTATGAAAATACTTGAAAATAATTGGGTTAAGTTCATCTTGTTTTTACTATTATTTAGTACCATGGTGGTTGCATATAAAATTGGCAGAAATGATGGAAACCCTGATGGTAAAAATGTAGGTGTTGATTTGTCTAAATAACGTTAATCACCTTAAATTAATCTAAACTGCAATTTGAGCAAAAACAAGTTGTGTTTAATTAAATATGAAATAAATTAATTCCTAGAAAGCAAGGTACGCTTGAAATATCGAGAACCGATAATGCATATTGATGTATCTATCGGTTTTTTTATTTTCTAAAGATTAAAAACAGTTTCATCCCTACAATCCCCCTTTTCGTGTATCTTTTTTCTTGTATAATTTAATAATTACAAACTTGGCCTTAACCAGCCAATTGATGATTATGCCTTTTATAGAAGACGCCAATTTTGAAGATAATTCCATCATTTTTTTACACCATACCAAGGTACGGACACAAATTATTTATTCTGCCACCATACTATTCATTATTGCGGCTTTAGCTGCCCTACCTTTTATTTATACAACAGTAAGCGTTAAGGGGAATGGTTCTTTGCAGAGTAATATCGAAAGAACAGAACTGCTGGCACCTGTGGCTGGGAAAATTACCCTGATTAATTTAACCGATAACAAAAAAATAAAAAAAGGACAACTCCTTTTAAATATAGACCCTACTATACCTGAAACACAAAATTTGATTTTGAATAATCGTTCTGGTGAATTAAAAAATTTATTAAATGATGCGCTCCTCGTTTTAAAACTGGTCGACTTAAGCAATGCAGGGACACCTGCATTGCAAACCGGCCTGTATGCGGCAAGCTGGCAACAATATGCGGAGCAGATTCAGAATGCACTAAATGCACGCGAACAGGCCTACAAAATTTATAAAAGGTATGAAACATTGTATACCAAAAAGGTTGTTACCGAAGCAGAGTATGAGCAATATAAGTTTAATTACGATCAGGCACTTTCTGATTTTAATCTGGTGGCTAAAAAGTACAAAACACAATGGCAAACAGAATCTAATCAATATAGAAAAGAATTAAAAGATCTTGATGGTCAGAAAATCCAGCTAACCGAGCAGGAGAAATTATATCATTTAACCGCAGGGGTATCCGGAACGGTGCAAAATCTATCAGGTTTACAATTGGGTTCGTTTATTACCGCCAATCAGAAAATTGGCGAGATATCGCCAGATAGTGCTTTGCTGGCCATCTGTTATATTAAACCTGCTGATATCGGTTTAATTAAAGCTGGCCAAGCCGTCAGGTTTCAGATCGATGCTTTTAACTATAACCAATGGGGTTTGCTTGCCGGTTTAGTAGCCGATATTTCTGACGATATTATATTGATTAACCAAAGCCCTTATTTTAAAGTGAAGTGTAAATTAGACAAGGATTATTTAAAGTTAAAAAACGGTTATAAAGGGCAGGTAAAAAAGGGGATGACCTTTAACGCGCACTTTACTATTGCAAAACGAAACTTGTATCAATTGCTTTATGATAAAGTTGACGATTGGTTAAATCCAAATGGAGTTAAAAGCTAAAAGACCAAAGCAGAAAATTTTCAAATCTCACATCACCAGTCTCAAATCTCACATCTTCCTTCTAATGTCTACACTAATAAAACAACGCGATATTACCGATTGTGGCGCCGCTTGTTTGGCATCTATAGCTGCATTTTATAAATTAAAGATGCCCGTTGCGCGCATCCGCCAATTGGCCAGCACCGATCAAAAAGGAACCAATGTTTTAGGTTTGATAGAAGCGGCCAACAAACTGGGTTTTGAAGCAAAAGGGGTAAAGGGTAATTTAGATAGTCTTTCTAAAATTCCATTGCCAGCCATTGCGCATGTGGTGGTAAAGAAGCAATTGCAGCATTATGTAGTTATTTATAAAGTAACCGATAAATACATTGAAGTAATGGACCCGGGTGACGGGAAAATACACCGCAAAACTATTGACGAATTTACAAGTGAATGGACAGGTGTACTGGTTCTGTTGTTACCTGATGAGGGTTTTAAGCAAGGCAATGAAAAGGTTGATACCAGAAGCCGTTTTTGGAACCTGATTAAACCGCATAAAAGTATTGTAACGCAGGCACTTTTTGGTGCTTTAATTTATACCATTCTTGGACTATCTACCTCAGTTTTTGTTCAAAAAATAACCGACCATGTTCTGGTAGAAGGTAATCGGAACCTGCTTAATTTAATGAGCTTAATGATGGTGGCCATTTTAGCGCTACAATTATTTATTGGAACGGCTAAAACTATTTTTACAATCCGCACCGGCCAGCAGATAGATGTCCGATTGATATTGGGCTACTACAAACACCTCTTAAAACTGCCTCAGCAGTTTTTCGATACCATGCGGGTGGGCGAAATTATCTCGAGGGTAAACGATGCCGTTAAAATAAGGGCTTTTATAAACGATGTTTCCATTAACCTGGTTGTAAACGGCTTTATTGTTGTATTCTCTTTTATTTTAATGTTCAGTTACTATTGGAAACTCGCCTTAATGATGTTGGCTGTAATTCCATTGTATTTATTGATTTATTTCATCAGCAATAAACTGAACAAGAAAATGCAGCGCAAGTTGATGGAGGAATCGGCCAAGTTGGAATCGCAATTGGTTGAGGGCTTAAATAATGTAGCCACAATTAAAAGATTTGGCCTTGAAAGGTTTACCAACGAAAAAACAGAAACTCATTTTATTGGCCTGCTCAGAACAATTTATAAATCAGGATTAAACTCAGTTTTTTCTGGAACATCAACCGAGGTTATTGCCCGTATGCTCACTATCATCTTGCTTTGGGTGGGTGCAGGTTATGTTTTAGATGGCGAAATTACCCCTGGGGAATTATTTTCTTTCTATACGCTTATTGGTTACTTTACTGGCCCGGCTACTTCCTTAATTGGAGCAAATAAATCTATCCAGGATGCCATAATCGCCTCTGATCGTTTATTCGAAATTATGGACYTGGAGATTGAACAAAATTCATCGAGTATTTTCCTTACGAAAGAATTAATGGGCGATATCAGGTTTGAACATGTAGCCTTTAGATATGGCAGTCGTGTAAATGTGTTTGAAGATCTAAACCTAAAAATTAAGGCTGGAAGTTTTACTGCAATTGTAGGGGAGAGCGGATCTGGGAAGTCTACCTTAATGTCGTTACTTCAAAATATTTATCCCATACAATCGGGCAATATTTTTATTGGTAATCATGCGCTTAAGTATTTGAACAATGCCTCTTTAAGAAATTTATTAAGCGTTGTGCCGCAAAAAATTGACCTTTTTGCAGGAAATGTAATCGAAAATATTGCCATTGGCGATTATGAACCAAATATGCAACAGATTATTAGTATTTGTACACAACTGGGGATTATCAATTTTATTGAAGCTTTGCCAGAAGGTTTTCAGACATATTTAGGTGAAAACGGAGCCTCTTTATCAGGCGGGCAAAAACAAAGGATCGCCATAGCAAGGGCACTGTACCGCAATCCTGAAATTTTAATTCTGGATGAAGCCACTTCTTCTCTGGATTCGGCTTCGGAGCAGTATGTGCAGCGAACAATAGACTTGTTGAGGATGCAAAAGAAAACAATCATCATCATTGCGCATCGGTTACCTACGATTAGAAAAGCTGATCAGATTATTGTATTAGATAAAGGAAAGGTTGTAGAAGAGGGAAGCCATACAGAAATGATGATGGCAAATGGCCATTACGCCAATTTATGGAAACAGCAATTTGGTGATGATGACTTAACGAGCTTAATGATACCCTCTTTCTATAAGAGTTGACAACTTTTCTTGCCTCCTTGCTAGTAAGTTGTCAACTCTGGAATTAATACACCAAAGCCAAATATTGTCCATGGTGACTCACACAACCTGGTTTAGTGCATTTATAATCACCTGGATGATTTGGTGATTCGTAAATGGTTACTTTAATTTCTTCTAGCTCACTAGAAACAGGGGCAGCAATGGTATGGATGTATTGTAGCTGTATATCGCTTTTAGTGAAATATGTATCGTTATCTATACTTACTGTGCCTTTTACCTGATCGGCGTTTGGATAAATAATGCAGTTTAAACTTTTAGGGGCGAAATTTCTGATTCCGGTTTTACGGTTATAAATTTTATAAGCCGATTCTTTCATACTCCATAACAGCCATACCATTTCATCAGGTCTTTTTGCTGATGAAATCAGTAACTGTTCTTCGGCGGTGAAAATTTTATCGAGATAATTTTTACGCCTCCAGTTACTTTGGATTTTAGCCAGATCCAGATCAACGATATCGTTACCCAGCATGCGCTTCCAGTTTTTGAGCTATAATTTCGGTGGTCGCTTTTACTGTAAGCATTTTAGCCATCGAATCGTTGTCTATTTCGATATTGAATTTCTCTTCAATATCTAAAACAATATCAACCAGGTTGGCCGAATTTATTTTTAAATCGTTTATAAAATCGGTGTTTTCGTCAATATGTGCCAAGGCTGATACCTCCTCGCTGTAAGGTTCAACAATTGTTTTTAAGGCTTCGATGATCTCTTCTTTATTCATGGGTATATTTTTTAAAAATAATGCAGGCGTTAATATCACCAAAACCAAAACTGGCTTTAGCTAAGATATTAATTGGTTGTTGAATTAAAGTTTGTGGAATGCATTTCGCATCAATTAAAGCGGTAATCTCGGGACTTAGGTCTTCGCAATTAATATTGGGAAAAATAAATCCTTCTGAAAGCTCAAGCATTGAGGCCACGCATTCTATGCTCCCAGATGCTACAATACAGTGGCCAATCATACCTTTTACAGAATTGATATACGGAAAATCATCGGCAGGTAGTTGTAGTGCTGCTTTCCAGTTTTCTATTTCCAGGGCATCTTTGGTTGTTGCGGTAAGATGGCCATTAATCACATCGATTTCCTGAGCTTCAATACCCGCATTTTTTAATGCTGTTTGGATACATCGCTGTACAGCGGTAGGATTTGGCGCAGTCATAGTACCTGAGCCCCGCTGACCGCCAGAATTGACATGGCCGCCGAGCACTTCGCCATATATCTTGGCTTTTCTAGCCATTGCACTTTCGAGCGATTCTAATACCAAAGCACCTGCGCCGCTTCCAGGTACAAAGCCACTTGCCGTTTCGCTCATAGGGCGGCTACCTTTTTCCGGTTCATCATTGTGTTTAAAGGTGCAAACTTTCATGGCATCAAAACCGCCCCAGATATAAGGGCCGCTATCGCTTGTACTTCCTGCTAACATTCTTGTAGCCTGACCTGTCTTAATTCTTTCGTAAGCTAGCAATATACTTTCTGCTCCTGTTGCACAGGCAGATGAGTTGGTGCTTACCTGATTACCTAAGCCGAGCTTGCCGCTGATAAATGCACTTACGCCGCTGGCCATGGTTTGTATCACTACAGAACTTCCCAGTTTTTTGATTTCAAGCGCATCTATTTTATTAATTGCCCATCTGAATTTATCTATACCCGAAGTGCCTGCTCCGAAAATAGTACCGCTATCCCAGTCGGGCTCTTCATTGTTTTCGATGGTTAAGCCCGCATCTTTCCAGGCATCCAAACCAGCAATAACACCATATATAATTCCTGAACTGTTTAGGTTTCGTAATTCAAGAGGCGTAAAATATTGGCTGATCCGCTCTTCGCTAAGTACTGGCTTGCCTGCTATCTGACAAGAGAAGTTTAAGGCTTCCAGATCGGGCTGATGGCGGATGCCAGAAAGCCCTTTTTTTATGGCATCCGAAAACTCATCAATGGTAGTGCCATTGGGTGCGCATACGCCTAAACCGGTAATTACGACTCTGTTACCCATTTTTTTTTGATATTAACATGCCCGAAATGCTGCCTTTGCAAATCATTTCGCCTGCTGCATTTTCCATTTTTACTTTGCAACTCAGTTTATTAAACCTAAAATAAATTTTCTCACTCGTTACCGTAACCTGCTCACCAGGGTAAACCGGTTTTAGAAAGTCAATAGTGTTTGACGTCATGGCGATGGATATATTTTGATCAATTTCTTTTAAAAGGTAAATGCCTAAACAGACCAATCCAATCTGCGCCATGGTTTCGGTGAGGATCACTGCCGGCGTTACCGGATGGTCTTTAAAATGCCCCTCATAAAATGGAAGGTTTTCAGGATAGGTATATGTCCCGATTACGCCGTTTTCGTCAACATGCAGCAACTCATCAACAAATAGAAAAGATTTGCCGTAAGGGAGTTTAGCTAGGATCTCTTTTTTCATTAGTGATTAGTTGAAGGATTACCATTGTAAAAGTATGCGCTGTGCCGAAAATCCAGGACCAAAACTTAACATCAGTCCTTTTTCCCCAGGCATTGGCTTTTTATCCATAATCCGTTCTAAAACATAGAGAACTGTTGCGCTGCTCATGTTTCCATAAAGCCTTAAAACTTCTTTCGTTTCGTCTATATTTTTGCCAAGCCGGCCAAATAATTCTTCAACAATCTGGATAATCTTTTTTCCACCCGGATGAAAGATTAAATGGTTTATATTATTAATATCGAGGCCATTTTTGGAAAGAAAAGGATGAATAATATCTGGGAAATGATTGGCAATGGTTTCTGGAACTGCTACATCCAGTACCATTTGGAGTCCGGTATTGGTAAGTTTAAATCCCATCATCTCCTCTGCATCATAAAAATGGTACATTTCTTCAGCTAAAATTTCTGGGCCACTATCTTCTTCATTCGAACTTAACAGTACACAGGCGGCACCATCGCCAAATATTGCTGCACTTACAATGTTGGCCATCGAAAAATCATTTAATTGAAAAGTTGCCGTTGGTGATTCTACCGCAACAACTGCGGCCCGTTTACCGGGATTTGCTTTCAGGAAATTCTTAGCATAAATCATGCCTGATACACCAGCGGCACAGCCCATTTCAGTAACCGGCAGGCGCACGATATCCTGGCGGAGTTTAAGTAAGTTGATCAGATAAGCATCTAAAGAAGGGATCATGATACCGGTGCAGCTCACCGTAATGATGTAGTCTAAATCCTGAGCCTGCCAGTTGGCTTTTTCGAGTGCGGTTTCCAAACATTTGGCACCCAGCTTTATCCCTTCTCTTACATAAATGTTGTTTCGCTCCTCAAAACTTAAATCACTAAAAACCGCTTCGGGCGACATGATCGAGTATCTTTTATCTACCGCGGCGCTTTCAAAAATCTTTTTTACCTTTCGGATAAAGCGATCATCCTGATCTTTTAGCCAAATATCTAAAAATGTTAAAATTTCAGCGGTTGACCTCCAAAATTCGGGTAAGGCTTTACTTACAGCTTTTACGGTTACGCTCATATTGTTTTAATTATCCATTGATAGCGGAAAGCCCATTTCCATTTTATTGAACTCGATTTTAGCTTTAATTGTTTGGTGTATTGAAGCAAATCTGCTCTTTTAAACCCGCGCAGAATTGATACCAGTCCATCTTCTCTCGACATATCATTTAAACGGAACACATAACACAAAGCCTTAAACAGGTAATATGCTAGTGCACTTCTTTGCAGGTCGTTGATCACAATGCCCATTTTGGCCGATCTTTTAAAATTTTCCAATAAATCAATAATCTCTTCATCTTTAAAATGATGTAGTGTTAGGGTGCAGAGCATAATATCGCAAGGCTCTGTTTTACTTAAATCATCAAAAATATCGCAGCAGGTGTAGGTGATATTCGGGTAGTTTTTAGATAAACTTTGCGCATGATTTATAGTGTATCTATTGCCATCTATCCCTTTTAAAATAAAATGTAAACCTTGTTTATTTGCATAATCTGCCAAAGTGCGCAACATATCTCCATTTCCACAACCAATATCAGTAATACGAATAACCTCGTCCTTTGGTTTGCTGGTGATTAAGCTCTTAACTCCTTCTAGTGTAACTTTATTACCACCAAGGAGCTGATTGATGCTGGCTATTTTATCCAGTGCATCGCGTAATATCTCACCTTCCATAGCAAAGTCATCCATAATCTCCGGTGCTGTGCTTCTATATGTGGTATCTACTGGCATTTATTATAAAATCTTGATCGGTTTACCATGTGTCTGTTTAATTATTTTATGGAGAAGAAAGGGCATTTTAGTCAACGCACTCATGGCCAAACTTTCGAATTTATTGTTCCTAAGCAAAGACGATAATACGCTGCCCACTTTTAAGCGGCTTTTGAATTCCTTGTTCCAGTGTAAAGTATAAGTTTTTTCCAATGCTGCACGCGAATTAATTTTTCCCTCCATTCTTTGATGCAAAAGTTCTGAAACAATTTTGGCACTGTGGATGGCCATGGCCATGCCATTGCCACAAAGTGGATGAATTAATCCGGCAGTATCGCCAATCATTAAAATATGGTTATACACAGGTTCTTTAGTTTCGAAAGAAATCTGACTGATGGTTAATGGTGCATCGAATAAACAGGTAGCATTTTCGAAAATAGTTTTCAAATGTCTATTTTTATAGAGTGCGTTTTCCTGGAAGGCAAGCAGGTTTTTGTGTTTTTTGAAACGCTCATAGTTAGCTAGGTAACAGATATTCAATCGGTCATTTTCAACCTTCGAAACGCCACAATAGCCACCTTCAAAATTATGAAGGCTTACCAGGTTATTGGGAAAATCGGCTTTGTAATGGGCTTTAACTGCCAGGTATGGTGATTGTTTATTGATGAAATTCCGGTTTAGCTTAACATCAATTGCTGACCTTTTTCCATAAGCGCCAATAACGTAAGCTGCAACAAAAGCGTGGTTTGTGGTTGTTACTGTAAACTGATTATTGGCAAAGTTAATCTGTAAAACGCGATCATGAATTACGTTTATTTTTCTCCTGATCAGTTCGGTATAGAGATAATGATCGATGGTGTATCTGCTTAAACCAAAGCCGCCAAGGGGTAATTTAGTTTTTATGCTTTTGCCAGAAAGGGAAGTGAAAAGCAGTTCGCTTATTAATGTGGGTGCCAGATTTTCAATATCCAGACCGAGCCATTCAAAATAAGGGAGCACCTCATTCGAAATATATTCGCCGCAAACTTTATGGTGAGGATAGGTGTCTTTTTCGATCAACGTAACATTTAAACCCGCCTTATTCAAGTGAAGTGCAGCTGTTAAACCTGCCAATCCACCACCAATAATTAAAATTTCTGTTTCGGCCCGCATATGATAAGATGGAAATCTAAGATAACATTTAAAATTCGGGTTTGTTCCATTTAAGCTTCTTTAACCACTGAGATCATGGAGAGAAAAACAAAGAGGGCACCGAGTTGGGGGGCAATGTGCTGTCCGAACAAGGTGCTGTCAGATGTTACCATCTGACAGTTTCGTTTGCGCTCGTTTCCAAACGAGCACAGAAATAGTTATACGATTCCATCGTTTAAAACGACAAAATGAGGTTGTATCATAAATATAGAATTGTCATCCTGAGCCTGTCGAAGGACCTATTTAAATGCCCTTCAAAGCATTTCGACAAGCTCAACGTGACAAGGTCGAATGGAATCAGAACTTATGGATACAGCCTCATTTATCTATCGCTTCTTTCTTCCATATTTAAATCGGTATCAAAAGGGCTTTTTGTAAATGGATAAATGGATTGTTTAACAAAACCTTTCGGATATGAAGCTTCATGTACACCTGTTCCGGCGGGCCATTCTTTGCCAGGTAAATAATAGGTGCCAAACATCATATCAATAAAGGGAAATATAGAGGCGAAGTTATGGCCATAATATTTAGGGTCTTCGCAATGGTGCCAATGGTGATATTGGGGCGTAGTAAAAATGTATTTTAACGGACCAAAATTAATCCTGGTGTTGGCATGGATGAGTACCGCATGTATCGCAATAAATATAATGTACACATTGAAAACGGTAGATGAAAAGCCCAAAACATAAAGTGGGATAAAAGTCATTGCCCTGGTGAAAAATATATCAATAAAATGGGTACGGCTTCCAGCCAGCCAATCCATATTTTGTGTTGAATGGTGTATGGAATGGAAACGCCATAAGGATACCCGGGTATGGAAAAAACGATGTGCCCAGTATTGAAACAAATCGGTACTGAAAAAAGCCAAAAACAAGGCCACTATAAATGGGAGACCCTGTACCCAGGTGTGCAATTTATCTAAACCTATCCAACCGAAAAATAATACGGCAGGTTTTTGGGTTACAATGCCAAAAAACTGAATAAATAGGTGACTGATTACAAAATAGGTTAAATCGGTACGCCATTCTTCATGGAATTTGGTTTGCTCATTATTTTTTGGAAAAAACAATTCTAAAGGGACAAAAATGGCAACCATTAATAGAAGATCTAAAATCATCCAATCAAGGCCAAAATGCCAGCCCGATTTGGCTACATCTCTACCTTCTACACTCAAAGCACCCAATATTACAGCTAAAGCACCGAGTGCAAAGCCTGGCCAGGCCCATTTTAGTTTTTTACTGAGGATTAAACTTAACAGTGAAAAGAAGAATGCTGCAATAACGCCTCCAAGCATTAGGGCTTCCATACTGTTTTTTGTGTAAATTTCGCGGAATTCGGGCGTGGTTAACTTTTCTGGATAATGAAAACAGAGAATGCCAAATAAGGCCAATACGGCTAAAAAAATAGAAATATATCCACTAATCTGGCCTTGGCCCACTACTAATCTTTTGTTCGGAGACATTAAAATATGTTTTGGTAGATAACAATGATAATAAAAAAAGATAAAATATGGTCGAATAACTTTTGCTAATTGGTTAACTGACTATAAATGCTCTTGTCCAAACAAGTGTTGAAATAGTTATGCGATTTATCCTTTGTAAACGATGATTGTTTCTTTTAGAAGGTTCAAAACCTTTAATAGTAGCACGGTTGCTTCTAATTAAACGGGATTGCAGTGATACACTTTTGTTTTTCTTCAAACCAAAAGGTTTAGCGGAAAGCCCGACTATCATTAATTATAGTACTGACACTGCTTTTCTAAAAAATCTTTAAAAATTTAGCTTTCTAGTTTGCAATTATGCTCATTAACATAAATTCTGACAAACCATTCATCTAGTTAACGGTTGCTTAACTGGGCCATGCCTTTCTTTTTTAAATAATCAGTATTTTTGAAACCACGATATGCTACTGAACTATCTACGCCTTTTACTGCTTCCTTTTTCGATCATTTATGGAATGGCTATTCTTCTCCGTAAAAAACTTTATGATTGGGGATTGATGCGATCTGTAAAGTTCGATTTGCCGGTAATCTGTGTAGGCAATTTAGCCGTTGGYGGATCAGGCAAAACACCAACAACAGAATATTTAGTGAAGTTGCTGGCTGGTTATAAAATCGCCATACTAAGTAGGGGATATGGCCGGAAAACGAAAGGTTTTATTGTTGCCGATGGCGCTGCGACGGCCGAAACGATAGGAGATKAGCCATTACAGTACCATCAAAAATTTACAGGTATTACCGTTGCTGTTTGCGAAGACCGTGTAAATGGGATTAAGCAATTAAAAGAGAATCATGATTTAGTAATCCTTGATGATGCCTTTCAGCACCGCGCGGTAAGGGCAGGTTTTAATATTGTGCTTTTCGAGTTTAGAAAGTTGGGTACTTTACAGTTTTTGTTGCCGGCGGGAAATTTAAGAGATGTTTTCTCCTCGCGTAAAAGGGCCGATATATTATTGGTCACAAAATCACCGGTTCCTTTGTTACATGTTGCCCAGCAAGCCGCTATAAATGAACTGCAGCCAAATGCCAATCAACCAGTATTACATTCTTATCTCAAGTATGGCCATCTTATCCATTTATACCGTAACGAAAATCGCACGCTCGAGTCGATTAGAGATTTCGAAATTTTCCTACTCACCGGAATTGCAAATCCAGCTCCATTAATAGAAGAGCTTGAAAAATATACTAAAACCATTAAACACGAAGAATTTCGGGATCATTATGCTTTTAAAAATGATGATATTAAGAAGTTTAAATCGTTTTTTTTGGCAGGGACTAAAAAAGATAAAATCATTATCACAACAGAAAAGGATAGCAAGCGTTTAAGAGCTACCGGATTTGAAGATTTACTGGTAGATTTACCTGTATATTATTTACCCATAGAGGTTGAATTATTTGAAGAAGATAAGATTACCTTTGACGAACTCATTTTAAACTATGTTAAGAGCAATAGAAGAAACCGTTGAATATATAAAACGTAAAACAGAGAACTTTAAGCCAGAAATAGGGATTATTTTAGGTACTGGCTTGGGTGGCTTGGTAAAAGAAATCGAAGTTGAGCATCAATTGATGTATTCTAATATTCCAAATTTTCCAATTTCTACTTTAGAATTTCATAGTGGGAAACTGATTTTTGGAACATTGAACGGAAAGAAAATTATTGCCATGCAAGGGCGCCTACATTATTATGAAGGTTACAGCATGCAACAGATCACCTTCCCGGTTAGGGTAATGAAAGGTTTGGGTATAGAAAACTTAATTGTATCTAATGCTGCGGGCTCGTTAAATCCTGAGTTTAAAAAGGGCGATTTAATGATTATAGACGATCATATTAATCTGCAGCCTGATAACCCATTGCGTGGTTTAATCGAAAGTGAATTAGGGCCCCGTTTCCCGGATATGAGCCAGCCCTATAAACGCGATATCATAGCTAAAGCGCTGGAAATAGCTAAAGATGTAGATATTAACTGTCATAAAGGGGTATACGTTGCCGTTTCCGGACCGAATTTAGAAACCAAAGCTGAGTATAAATATCTGCGTTTAATTGGCGCTGATGCCGTTGGTATGAGTACCGTGCCTGAGGTTATTGTGGCCAATCACGCTGGTTTACCTGTTTTTGCCATCTCCGTGTTAACGGATGAGGGTTTTCCGGAAGATCTGCAACCTTTTAATTTAGAAGAAATTTTAGCAGCAGCCGCCAAAGCCGAGCCTAAAATGACGGAGATTTTAACCCGCTTAATTTCTGAACTATAAGATGCATAAAGTCGTTAAAATCTGTTTTTTTCTCTTACTGCTGTTAGGCATTAACAAAACCTTTGCACAAGATTTAAAAACAAGTGTTGGTACCAACAAAGAATTGGATTCTGTYCGGAAGAAACTAGACTCGGGGAAGGATTCTGTCGTTTTTACCGCAAAATATATCAGGTTTACCAAGCTGTCATTAACTAAAGACAGTATTGTGTTGCTGCCTTTAGATACCTCAACTACCAATATCCAGAATTACAGCCCGCTTTTACAGCCCTTGCACCCAACCATAAACAATGGTAATATGGGCTTGGCAGCAAGGCCATTATTATACGAGCCAAGTAAAAGGATTGGCTTTGACGCAGGATTTCATTCACTTGATTATTACGCTTTAACGCCTGAAGATATTATTTACTATCAGGCCAGAACCCCTTTTACCAGCTTGTATTTTGTTAGTGCCGGACAAAAAGAGCAGCTTTTTAGAGCCATCCACACACAGAATATAAAAAAAAACTGGAATGTTGGGGTTAATTTTAACCGTGGAGATTCCAGAGGCTTTTACGCCAGACAACGTGGCGATAATTTGAATGTTGCCGTATTTTCATGGTATCAATCGCCAAGCAAACGTTACAATATGTGGGCATCGGCAATTTTTAATACCATGCGTGCCTACGAGAATGGCTCTACCGTAGCTACAGGTTTATTCGACCCTGATTATGCCAAAATTGCAAGAGAGGCAGAACCGGTAAATTTATCAGACTCAAGAAATTTGTACCGTAAAAACACCGTTTTCTTAAAGCAAACTTATTATGTAGGAAGGATAGATACCTCTGCAAATGTTAACAATGCTGTTTTACCAACCAACAAGGTTTCGTATACGTTTGAGTATAATAACGACAGCTTCGATTTTTACAAAAATGGAACGGATGTTAATCATGTACTGCCTCCTGGAATTGCGAGCACAATATTTACGAATGATTCGACCCATGTAAAACATATCAAAAATGAATTTATTTATAGTTTCTTTTTAAGACCAAAAAATAGTTCGGTTATAAAAAATGAACTGAAGGTTGATGCGGGGATTAAACACGATTATTATAAACACGAATATCTTGGTATAAAACAAGATGCAACCAATTACGAGCGCAGTAGGTTTGCTTATCAAAACATTACCATTTTAGGTGCAGCGGGCTACCGGTTCTCTAATAATATCGATTTCAATTTAGATGTACAGCAAATTTTGCAAGGTGAAAATGCAGGCGATTACTTATATGAGGCAAAAAGTAAAATACTTTTAGGTAAAACTATAGGAAGGATCGAGTTGGGTGCTTATGTACAAAACCAATCGCCAGCGGCTATTTTTAATTACTATCATGGCAACCATTACCAATGGACAAACAGCGATTTTAAGAACACTAAAATTGCCAATATATCATTTAACTATATCAATGATAAGTATGGTTTTACTGCCGGAGCCAAATATTTCTTAACCAGTAACTATGTTTATTTTGCCGCCGACCATACCGATGGTACAACTGCCATTTTACCAAAACAGGCTTCTGCCGATATTAGCTTAATCAGGTTGGATGTATCAAAGAAATCGAGGTTTGGTAAGTTTGTGATGGAAAATTATATCGCTTATCAAAAAACAGATAAAAATGCAGTGTTAAGAACACCTGAACTTTATACTTATAACAGTATTTATTTTGATAATACTTTTTTTAAAGTATTAAAGGCTAATGTGGGATTTGATGTAAGGTACAATTCTGAATATGCAAACTACTTATATTCACCTGCAACAGCGCAGTTTTATATTGATGAGCGCAATCCAACAAACCTGGCTTCAAAACCAGTAATTGATGTCTTTTTTAAAGCAAATTTAAAAAGGGCCAATATTTTTGTTAAATATGATTTTGTAAATCAGGGTTTATTCCAGCCGGGTTATTACACTGTAAACAGGTACCCCATGCAAGATGCCCTATTAAAATTTGGGGTAAGCTGGAACTTTTACGACTAAATAATAAAGCATAAAAAAGCCTCCCGATTTAATAATCCGGGAGGCTTTTGCTTTAAGGCCTTTCGCTTAGAAAGAATAACCAACTGAGAAACCTAACACGCGGTTAGTTAATTTATTGGTATTAGCCTGTCTGTCTTTCGGAGTCAAATCTGTTAAACCTAAGCCATAGTTAGCACCTACTAAAAATCCTGAATTTGTGCGGTACGCTAAACCAAAGTTTGCACCAAATTCGGTACTGTTATAATTTTTATCGCTGGCACTACCAAACGATAGGTCTCTATCATTAGAAGTCGTAACAGTAGCACTGGTATTGTTGGAGTTGTTCACTGTTGTAACCGTGTTTTCTCCTTTGTCTTTACCTGAAATGTTAAAACCGATATACGGACCAGCACTGATCTGAACCGCGCCGGCATCACCAGTAGGAATTCTGAATACTGCATTTACGGGTACCTCAATCGCCATTAAATTGGTTTTAATAGAAGAGGTGGTCGTAATGGTATTGTTTCCTGCGGTTGCTGTATTTACGGATTCAAATTTATTACCCTTGTTCTGTAATGATACGCCTGGTTGAATGAAGAAATTATTTCCTACACCAAAATCACCAAATGCGGTCACATTGAAGCCAACATTGTTTTTTGCATTATCATTAAAATTATTGGCTGCGGCATCATCGCCACCAGCGTGAAACTTTGAAAGGTTAACGCCAGCTTTTATTCCAAAGCGAGCAGTTTCACTAGTCATTTTTGTTTGTGCAAATGCACCTGTTGCTAATAATAAAACTGAAGCGCTTAATAATAACTTTTTCATAATATTTTTCTTTTAGAAGAATCTTGTTTAAAAATTTCAGGCTTAAACCTGCTGTTAATTACAAGCCTCAATTCCAAAAGCTGTGCCAAAGTATCAAGTGTGTTACAAAAGAGTGTGTAATGTATTGGTTTTCAGTATGCTTTTTGCGGTATTTAAGTGTGGCTATGATGCAAATCAGAAATGCCGTTAAGCATAATTTACTGTATAGATAACAGGAATATAGCGTAGGGGTTACAATTTTTTAAACGGGAAAGAAATAATACCAAAAGCTAAATCTCTTATAAATTATGTTTTTTGTGGTTTCTTTTTCGCGGCCGGAAAAAGAACATTATTTAAGATCAAACGATAGCCAGGTGAATTAGGGTGTAGATTTAAATCTGTTGGCGGATCGCCTACAGCATGTTGATAATCTTCCGGATCGTGCCCGCCATAAAAAGTAAACTGACCTTTGCCAATTTCTCCATGTAAATACCTTACCTCTGCAGCACCTTTATTTTCACCCAAAACAGTTACACTTGTTTTAACTAAACTCTTTCTGAAAGCTGTGGTTTGCCCCATAAAACCTTTAATCACCTTATCATGATCTTGGGTAAGCATGGTTGGAACAAGATCCCATTTGGCCGAAAAATCGAATAAAGTAAAGTAATCGTTGGTTTGGTTCAGTGTACGGGTTTGAGTAGCGTCGATATCCGAAAATTCATAGTTCATTGGGTTGTTATCTAACTTGAAATTCTGGAAGGCTAAGGTTTTATTAAAATCCAGTTTACTTTGTGCATTTGGATCTGCAGCATCACCATCAAACATTTGAGCGCAAATATCTACCCCATCAGCAGCAAGAGCAATGTCGAAACTATCAGTGCCTGAGCACATTGCAAATAAAAAGCCTCCACCAGCACAATATTCTTTAATGTGTTTGGCAACGGCTAATTTCATTTCAGAAACCTTTTTATAACCCATGCGCTTAGCTAGGGTTTCCTGGTTTTTAACATCTTCCTGGTACCAGGTTGCATACCTGAAATTAGCCCAGAAACGGCCATACTGCCCGGTAAAATCTTCATGGTGCAAGTGTAGCCAATCGTATTTGCTCAATTTATCCTGTAAAATATCATCATCATAAATTACATCGTACGGGATTTCGGCGTAGGTTAAAACGAGTGTAACGGCATCATCCCAGGGTAATTTGCTTTTTGGAGAGTAAACCGCAATTTTTGGTGTTTTCTCCAGCTTAACCATCTCCATATTCACCGCAGGATCGCTGATTTCGTTTAAAAGGTTGGTTACCTTTCCATCGGCCATTACTTCGTATGATACGCCACGGATTTTAAGCTCGTCTTCAACTGTTTTATTGTATTTAATTAAAAAACTTCCGCCGCGATAGTTTAAAAGCCAGTCAACCTCTAGTTGTTTGCTGATTGTCCAATAGGCAATACCATATGCTTTAAGGTGGTTCTTTTGGTCTTCATCCATGTAAATTAACAAAGAAGAAGCCCTTAGCCTATACAATTTTGTTTTTTTTGCCCTCTACTAAAAAAATACGATTGTTTTTTAGGTGAGTAAAATTTAAAATTAGTACCGATATTGATATGAGTAAAGCAATAATAAAAACAGAAAAAGGCGAAATGACTGTAGAATTCTACGATAATGATGCGCCGAAAGCCGTTGCAAACTTTAAAAAATTAGCTAAAGAAGGCTTTTATGATGGTGTAACTTTTCACCGTGTAATTCCTAACTTTATGGTTCAGGGCGGATGCCCAAATTCAAAAGACCCGGCTAAAGCACATTTAGCAGGTACTGGTGGCCCAGGTTACAAAATTGATTGCGAACTGGACGGAGAAAATCAATATCACGATCGTGGTGTTTTATCTATGGCTCACGCTGGCCGCAATACTGGTGGTTCACAGTTTTTTATTTGCCACAGCAGAACAAATACCGCTCACTTAGACCGTAACCATACTTGTTTTGGTAAAGTAGTTGAGAATGTAGACCTTGTAGATGATATTCGCCAAGGTGATAAAATTTTAAACATAGAAGTTTTAGAAGATTAGTGCGCAATGGGTTTGGCGATAAGCGTTTAAAGCGCTAATACCAATTGCTCAATATTGAGGTTTTAAAACATTAGAAAACGCGATGCGTTTGGCGGTGAGCGTATTACAACGCTAAACTCCAAACACTAACCGCTAAACACACATAATATGAATTTAAGAGGAATTGTTGCCGTATCTGGCAGACCGGGTTTATTTAAACTGGTTGGACAAAATAAAGTAGGTTACATTTTAGAAGGCTTAGATGCTCAAAAAACTAAAGTTGTTGCCAACATCACCAACACAAAATTAGCTTCGTTAGAAGATATTACCGTGTATGGCGAAGATGAGGAAATTAAATTGGCAGATATTTTTGCTAAAATTTCAGCAAAAGGATCTACTCCGGATTTGAAAGGCGATTTACGCGCTTATTTCCTTGAAGTAGCACCAGGTCACGATCAAGAGAAAGTTTATGCTTCTGATATGAAGAAAATTATCACTTGGTATAACTTATTAAAAGACCTGCCATTGTTTACTGAAGAAACTCCGGAAACTCCGGGTACACCAGCAGAGGTTAAGTTATCAGAAGAAAAAGCAGCTTCAGATAAAAAACAAAAAGCTACAGGATCTAAAGCATCAGCAAGTGCTAAAGCAACTACTAAAACTTCAGCACCAGCTAAAAAAGCAAGTATGACCAGTAAAAAAGGCGTTTAAGCTTTATTTACCCAAATTATAGCGAACACCAGGCAATTTGTCTGGTGTTTTTTTGTGGGGTTAATCGAAGAAATAATAAAGCAAAGCTATAATAACCAATGATGCAATAATGCTGATCCATAGGTATTTATTGTTGCCGTTCTGATTGCTTTTATATCTGTATTCCCGTTTATATTTATCTAATAGCATAATTTCTTTTATTTAATGATGATTTTTATTCGCCTTTTCCATAGCTCATTCACATTGTCCATCTCTAAGCGTGATGATAAGGTTCTCCTTTTAAAATGCTAAATCCCCGGTAAAGCTGCTCTACAAAAAACAATCTGATCATTTGATGAGAAAAGGTCATGTCAGACAGCGAAATTAATCCGTTTGCCCTTTTGTAAATGGTTTCATCAAATCCATAAGGCCCGCCAATAATAAAAATTAAATGCTGTATACTACCAACCATCTGTTTATTTAAGTAGTTTGAAAATTCTACGGATGAATATTTTTTTCCTTTTTCATCTAATAAAATAACAACATCGCCATTGTTAATTTGTTTATGCAGCAACGCTGCTTCTTTTGTCTTTTGCTGGGCCTCGCTTAGGTTTTTAACATTCTTTACATCTGGCAAAGCCACAAAACTAAAGTTAATATAGTGCTTTAAACGGTTGATGTATTTATCAATTCCTTCAATTAGATATTTATCTTCTGTTTTGCCAATGGCGATCAGTGTAATCTTCATTTAATATTTTGCCTATCTTTAGAATTTCGAGATTCAAACTTAGAGAAAATTGTAACAAAAAAGACAATCTATCGATCTTATACCTTCGAAAATATATACACCGAAGCGATATCATGTTAAAACAACAAGCAGAAATAATAGCCGATTACGATCAAAAAATTAAACAGGTTACCACTGATATAGCAGAGACCAAAAAAATAATCGATCAACTTTCTTTCATCCGGATAGGCCTTTTTCTAGCCGAAATTTTATTTTTTGTTCTACTATTACGTTCTGCGGATGATGGATTACGCACATTAATTCAGCTTGCATTATTGGTGCCAATTATTGCCTTTGCCTTTATTGTACGGAGGCAAAGTAAGCTAGACCGCGAAATCGATTTTAAAAAGCAACTCTTGTGGGTTTATCAGAATGAATGGAATGTTTTAAACGGAACAGCGAATGGTTACGATCACGGTAAGGCTTTCGAATCCGAACTGCATCCCTATACTTCCGATCTTGATATTTTTGGAAATGCATCTCTGTTTGCACTGATCAACCGTTGTAGTACCAAAAGCGGAAATAACCTCCTGGCTAAAAAATTCGCAGAGAAACCGACCAGAGATAAGATATTACTCCGCCAGGAAGCCATAAAAGAAGTAACAGATAAGATAGCAGAAACTTATAGTTTCAGGGCTAATCTGCATGGTTACGACCCCGATAAAATAGAGCAGATTAAAATACAGCTTAAACACCAATTGGGTGCACAATTGGAATTTGTAAAGAGTAGTTTTTTGAGGTTTTATGTAAAGCTGGTGCCTTATATTGCTGTTGGTTTAATTTTGGCGGCACTTCTTATTAGCGCTGCTTTTTGGAAAATACTGGCACTTCTATTTGTAATCCACACGGGATGGAATGTTTTATTGGGCTCAAAAATTAACAAGGTTTTTTACACCTTTGGTGGAAGTTCAAATCTGTTAAACGGTTATGCCAGCGCTATTTTATGGACAGAGAATCAAAACTGGCAAAGTTCATACACCTTAAGTTTATTAGATTCAAAAATCCCGGTAAGCAAAGAAATTAAGGGCCTATCTAAAATTATCCAGAATTTTGATGCCAGGCTAAATATCCTGGTTGGTGGTATATTGAACGCACTTTTACTTTGGGATTTAAAGTGCTGCATCAGTTTAGATATTTGGTATAAATCTTCATCAGAGGATGTGATTTCGGCCCTTGACCATTTAGGCGATTTTGAAGAGCTGATATCATTGGCCACAACAGCCTATAATCAGCCAGATTGGGTTTTTCCGGTAGTAGCCGATCAATTTGCATTGGCCACCACCCATATTGGCCATCCGCTTATTAACCAGCAGGTTCGGGTGGATAACGATTTTCATTTAGAAGCAAAACCAACTGTAGATATTGTAACGGGTTCTAACATGGCCGGCAAAAGCACTTTTCTACGTACTTTGGGTATTAATATGATATTGGCTTACACTGGTGCACCGGTTTGTGCGAAAACCATGCAATTGTCGGTTTTTTCGATCAATACTTATATGCGGATTAAAGATTCGCTGAACGAAAGTACCTCAACTTTTAAGGCAGAGTTAAACCGCCTGAAAATGATTTTAGATAATGTAGTTAAAGACAAAGATACTTTTGTATTGATTGACGAAATGCTGCGTGGTACAAACAGTAGGGATAAATATTTGGGCTCGAAGGTTTTTATACAAAAGCTGATTAGCGAAAAAACACCTGCGCTTTTTGCTACACACGATTTGCAACTGGCAGATCTGATTATCGATCACCCCGAAACCGTCCGTAATTTCCATTTTGATATCCAGATCACCGAAGGTGAAATGAAATTTGATTATTTACTAAAACACGGACCATGTAAGACTTTTAATGCAGCTATTTTGCTAAAGGAAATTGGTTTAACCTTAGATTAATTTTTAATAAATTCCATGGTGTTGGATATGGCTATTTTCGTGGTGTCAGATGTTACCATCTGACACATAAGAGGTTTAAATGATAATTATAAATAAATATTCTGGCAGATGGTAACATCCTACTGCACATCTAACATCCTGCTGCCCACAAAAAAAAACATCAATTAAACCTATTATCACGGTATTGTTTCGGCGAAATGCCCATGATACTTGAAAAGAGCCTGCTAAAATAATAAGGATCGTTAATGCCGACTTTTTGTGCAATTTCGTTAATCCGCAGGTTGGTGAACAATAAATACTGTGTTGTTTTCTGAATTTTGAGCTGGTTAAAATAATCGATAGGTGAGGTTCCGGTTTTCTTTTTAAAAATGGCCGATAAATAGGAAGGTGAAAGGTAAACAGCCAGTGCCATTTCCTTTAAACTAAGCATCTTTTCAATATTTTTCCGCATAAAATCTATAACCTCTTCAACTTTATCAGGTTCCATAATTTTATCGTTAACGAGATGTTTATCGGTATAAACAACTTCAGCAATGTATTGGTGAAAACATAAATTGGCATAAATTATATTTTCTCTACTAAAACCTCTTTCTAATCGGTTGTAAATCGTATCGAACAACATATTCCGTTCTTCACTAAAACCCGCATAAGCCTTATAATTCTGTAACGAAGCAACCAATTGATCAGCACCGGTTCCCGAAAAATGGAACCAATAAATAGTCCATGGTAACGCTGGGTCGGCTTGGTAAGTATGTGCTGTTTCTTTCGGAATAATAATAAAATTACCTGCTTCAATATGATAATTAGTATCCTGAAATTCTACGTTTCCCTTTCCTTCTACGCAATAAATCAAAATATGCTGATCTGAACCATTATTTCTTTTTATATAGTGATTCAATGCCTTACGGTAATAACCAATATCGGTAATAAATAAATTGTTTATGATTTCATTTTTAGTGCACTGTTTTATAAGTACATTCTTGGGAATGATAAAGGCTTTTTGAAAATCAAAACTATTTTTCTGTCCTACTTGGCGTTTCTCCATTGTGATTCTTAATAAAAAGTAAGATAATCCATTTTTTGAGCAAGTTAATACATTTTTGTATTTTATTTTTTTCTTGATCTTTGGTTTAAGGGAAGCGAAATCTTAGCGATTTAGTCTAATAGTCGCTTCTACTGTAATTTTTGATAAATGTTTAGCTTAATTTAACTTTGTATACAGGTTGAGTGATCTAAAAA
>NZ_JBFTRT010000008.1:0-29634 GCF_056399685.1 Pedobacter sp. 01N416 | reverse complement strand
GACCAAAGCATTGGGTACTACTTTTAATATGGTAGCAATACCTCCAAATTGGAATGTTTTCAGCTGACCATCTTTCGCCCGGGTTCCCTCTGGGAAAATAACAGTACTCCAGTTGTTTTCTTTCATTCTACGGCCAAGTTTAATGATTTCGGAAATGGCTTGTTTGTTATCTTTTCGGTTGATGTTTGCCCCACCGCCTAAACGCAGGTTAATGGATATGGATGGAATACCTTTGGTAAGCTCAATTTTAGAGATAAATTTTGCACTATGTTTCCTTAAAAACCAAATTAACGAAGGGATATCGTACATACTCTGGTGGTTTGCGGCAAAAATAATTGGTCTATCTGTCGGTAAATCGTGTTCATTCTTAAAACTGATTGAATTGAATAGAAAGCATTCCGACCGTTGCGGAGGAACCTTTAAAATTGATTTAATTTATGCGCATTGAAAGATTTCTCGACTACGCTGCACTGCGCTCGAAATGACGGAATCTAGGTTAATCGTTATGAGGGAATCTTAATATATTATTCTATAATTCGCCGTTCATTATCATCAGTTTTGCTCTTAAAATTGCGGCAACGCTTATCGAATCGGTAATCTCTCCATTCAAAACCATTTGATAAGCTTCATCAAAGGACAATTTTTTTACCACGAGTTGTTCCGTTTCTTCTGGCATCGCGATACCTTGAATTAAACCAGTAGCAACATAGATTATGCTCAGTTCATCGCTCACAGAGTTAGATAAATGTATTCTTTGGATCTCTTTCCAGTTTCTGGCGCTCATGCCCGTTTCTTCCAATAATTCCCTTCTGGCGCTTTCTAGCGATGCTTCGTGAAATGGGCCACCACCTTCGGGAATTTCCCAGCTGTAAGCGTTTAGGGCATACCGATATTGACCAACCAACCAGGTATTGTAATTTTCATCTAGTGGGAGGATTCCGATCGCCAGGTTTTTAAAATGAACGGTACCATAAATTCCTTTTCCGCCAGAGGGGTTAATCACCTGATGTTCGGTTAAGCGAATCCAGTTGTTATCGTACTTTACCTCGCTCTCTAGTGTTTTCCAAGGGTTGATCTCTTCCATGGTGCAAGATAAGCAATATGATTTTATCTTACTGTGGTTTTGCAGGAGGCGGCGGTGGTGGAATTTTATTTACGGTAATTTTAGTGAAACGATAATTTAGGCTAAAAGTGAAATTCTGCGTGTTATTGGTTGAATAATTCTCCAACCTGAAATTCTGGCCTTCATTGTAAAAGGTATTGGTCCTGTTTCCTAAAATATCATTTATTGTTACGCGAAGGTTTAACCGGTTACCAAAAAAGACTTTCCTGGCCGAGAAATTAGAAGTAATGGAACCTTTGCTCCGGCCTTGCGCATTAGTATTGTTGGCATAATTTAAGTTCGATTCGAAAGCCGTTTTAAGCGGTAACTGCATCGATAGGCCAATTGCCCCTCTAAAACTCAAACCATCACGGTTTAGCGAACTGTTTAATTGCGATTTATAATTACTTTGGATCACACTGAAATTTCCATTGGCTGATATCTTATTGGTAGGGCGATAATTCCCGATTAGGATAAGCGATAGCGAATTATTGGTGCCGACATTATCGTAAGTGCTTTCAGATCTGGCTGTATTGGAGCCTGGAATTAACGTTACCGTGCGGTAGCGTTCTATAACTCCTTGACTGGTAGAATAAGAAAGCCGCGGGTTGAATGACCATTTCTGGCCAAAAGCCCCAAAATTAATATCAAACTGGTGGGTGTAAGCTGGCGATAGATTAGGATTCCCGTAGGAGATATTAAGTGTATCAACATTATTAACCTGTGGGTTCAAGGTATTTTCTCTTGGCCGGTTTACACGGATGCTATAGGTAGCACCAATATTGTACCGTTTGCGGTAAAATCGATTTAAAGATAAATTAGGGAAAACGCTCAAATAAGGTTTTACATTATAATTCTGCCCGGTTGATAAATCGAAAGCTACATCTGTAAGTTCTGCCCTAACTCCCGTTTTAACACCCCAGCCAACCTTCCGGTAGTTGTAGGTGGCATAGGCAGCAGCTATATTTTCATTGTATAAAAACTGGTTCGATAATTTGTTGTTACGCACAAACTGTTGCGTTGCAAAATTAAAATTTTCGATTAACAAGTCGTTATCGTTCTTTCTGTAGTTAAAAGCTAGCCCGGCTTCAATGCGGTCGCGTTTATTGAATATTGGTTTTTCGTAATCTAAGGTTACGTTTAGTCCCCTGTTTCCGGTGTTGTTATTGTTTTGCTGTAAAGTTGGGGATGATGTATTGGGTTGAGTATAAGTGGTGCTATAATCCCTAAAATCGATACTCTTGTTGGTGTTGAAATTTAATCCTAAAGATATTTTACCTCCGCTGGTATCGGTCTGAAGATCGTAATCGGCATTAAAAACAAAGTTATTGCTATTGCCTTTACCCGTATTATGCTGGTTGCGGAGACGGTTTTCTATCCGTTCTTCGCTTAAGTAATGAAGATCGGTTGTAGCATTTGAATTTGAATTATTGAGGTTGTAATTGGTTGATAACCGCAGACTTTGCTTTGGACTAATGGTCCAATCTAAACCTATTCTAAAATTTCCACCGTTGTTATGGTTCCGGTAAGCCCCATATTGGTCATAATAGAAAGTTGTATCGGGAAAAAAGTTTTCGCGGAAATTGTGGCTGTCACCTTTCCCAACATTATAACGATAAGCAGCGCTTCCATTTATAGCATAAGATTTTCCGCGGTAAGATGCATTGGCGTTGGTATTACCGTTGCCCTGCAATCCACTCGAAACACCTACATTACCGTTAAAGCCAACCTTGAAGCCTTTTTTCATTACAATGTTAATGATGCCTTCGCCATCTCCGCTATATTTAGATGGTGGATTGGTAAGGACTTCTATCTTATCGATGGCATCAGAAGGTAGCACATTTAGCAGGTCGGCGATGTTCGAGGTCATATAGTCTGAGGGTTTACCATCAATAAAAACCCTCGTACTTCTTTTTCCTGCAATGGTAGCGTTGCCATCAATATCTACCTGCACCATTGGTACGTTTTTTAATACATCTGTTGCGGTACTGCCTTCGGCTAATAGTGTTGAGCCAACATTGTAGGTAACACCATCAGCTCCGAATTCGATAGGTGGTTTTTGGACGGTAATGGTTACTTCCTGCAAAGAATTTTGTTCAGAGGTTAGTTTTAATGCGCCCAGGTTTTTATCAAAATCTTTTTCTGTTATGGCTATTCCATTTACTTTTAATGGGGCATAGCCAACAAAACTTATCCTAATGCTATAATTTCCTGTTTTTAGATTTTTAATACTAAAATGGCCATCCTCATCTGTGGCAGATGTAACTATGGGCTGTTCAGATCCATCGATATAAACAGATATTACCGCTGATGGAATAGATAATCCACCAACTTCTTCAATCACTTTTCCACTGATTACACCTTTTTCTACAGCAAGCGCAGTAAAGGCCTTGAGTAAAATTAATAAGGTAAAGCAAAGCTTAGGTAAAAGTTTTTCCAATATCTGATTAGTTAAAAAAGGTGCTTAGAAATATTTTTCTAAGCACCTTAGGTTATTAAAATGATCCCTCATCAGGACGGTTATCCTGCTGATCGTCTTTCTTCTTTTTAGCACCCGTAAATGTTGTTTTTCCAAAACGGTAAGAGAAGGTTAGGTTACCCATTGTTCCCTGCATTTGTCGTTCGAAATCAACAATAGTTGCCTTATCTTCGGTGGTCATGCTCCATCTTCTGGTGTTAAATACATCTCTAACATTGAAACTTAAAGATGCTTTTTTGTTCGGGAAATCATATTTGGCTCCGCCGTCAATTCCATACATGGCGTTACGTTTTCCCTGTGCCATCACTTCCGGTGCTCTATAATCGCCGCGTACCTGTAACGATACATTTTTTGCAACGGTTAAATTTCCCGTTAGGTTGGCATTCCAACTAAATCCACTGCTCGATGGAATATCAAATCTTGCATCTCCGGCAAACTTAGCTTGATATAAGTTTACGTTGGTGGTAAAATTTAAAGCTTTAATCAGATCAAAGCGGCCAATTAACTCTAAACCACTATTGATTTGATTCGTTAAATTTTGAGGGGTTGAAGTAATGATCCCATTAACTGGTGTACTTCTTACCCGTTGAATTACATCATTGGTTTGGCGGAAATACAAACTCGAGGTTAAGGTTACTTTTTTCCAGTATTTACTATATCCCAATTCGAAAGAGTGTACATCCTCTGGCAATAAATTCGGGTTACCACCTCTATAGTTTAAAGGATCCGAAACATCCAAAAATGGATTGGTATCCCAGGGGCGAGGGCGGTTTACACGGCGTGTATAACTCAATTGGAGTTGATTATCGCCCTTTAATTTTTGCGTTAAGAAAACACTTGGATATATCCTTTTGTAATGGATATTTCCTTCGGCCGTGGTTAATACATTACCCGTGTAACCTTCTAAATGCGTATTTAAACGCGCATCTTCTCCTCTTAATCCAATTTGGTAACCAAAATCTTTAATCTGGTTCTGGTAATTGAAATAAAGTGCGTGCACCTGATCCTTACTATCGAAACCGTTAATTAACTTATTGTTACTGACATAAATATTCGTATTTGTAGGAATCGAATCTGCGTATTGATCATTGTTTCCTAAGCGGATCTGGCTACGGTAACCAACTTCAATTTTACCGGCTTTACCAACAGGTAATGCATAATCAGTCTGGATGTTGTAATTGGTGTTATTGCCAGTGTTAAAAACACGCTGTAAACTTAAGGTTTCATCAATCGGCACACCATTTCGGTTAGTGGTGTTGGTGCTGTAAGTTTGGTCGTTGTTGTTTGTTCCATACGAATAACCAAAGTTGAAGGTTAACTCTTCTTTCGGTCTTTTAAACTTCTGTACGTAATCTAAATTCAGGTCATAACTTTTTCCATAACCGTCATTATTATTGGTTCTGTTACTTAATAAAACAGGTGACTGGTTTGCACTTAATTGTCTAATATCAAGCAGCTCGTTCCGCTCATTTTCTCTTGAGTTAAAACCACCCGATAAGCTGATTACGCTTTTTGGTGCCAAATAATAATCTAAACCAGCTTTAGCATTGTGTCCTCTATCGGAAGAATTAGAAACGGTATTCTGATTTGCGAAAGCTGTTGAACTGGTTGGTGTTTTGTAGGTAATGTCCTGGAAACCGCCACCCAAACGGTTGCCATAGCGATAGCCATAGTTTCCGTAAAGGTTTACTTTGCTATTCTGAAAACTTAAATTAGTGTTGGCATTATAGTTATCACGGTTACCTGCAGTTAGCGCAACTGAACCGTTAAAGCCAAGTTTCGTATTTTTCTTCAGTACGATGTTGATGATCCCTGATTGACCTTCTGCATCATATTTAGCCGATGGATTGGTAATTACCTCAACGCTTTCGATAGAGCTGGCCGGGATCGATTGGAGAATCTGCGCTACATTACCGCCGGCAATTAAAGATGGTTTTCCATCAATTAAAACTTTTACGCCTGTAGAGCCACGTAAACTCACATTGCCATCCATATCGGTAGAAACTGAAGGAACATTCTGCAATAAATCGCCTGCTGAGCCACCTTCGCTGATTACGCTCTGGTCTACAGCAAAAATCTTTTTGTCGATCCCCATTTGCATGCCTTGTTTTTGGCCTGTTACGGTAATTTCGCTTAGCATATTTCCTTTTGAAGGATTCATTTTAATGTCGCCAGTATTGTTGTCGATTGTAAAAGTCTCATTAAAAAATAAAATTTCGTGTGTTTTATAAAGGGAGACAAAGTAACGGCAACTAAGTTTAATTAAGGAGCCGTAACTATTTTATTACAGCCATTTTATAGTAATATTTTTGTGGGCTAATCGGCAATTAACTGTTCTCAATCAGCAGTCATCAGTTTTACAAAAACTATAAAAGAATATTACAATTGAACAATTTGCAAAATGTTACTTTTGTTTATTATGAATAGGATATTAATTGTTGATGATTTGCACCCTGCATTTAAAGAGCAGGCCATTGCTATGGGCTACCAGGTTGATGATGAACCACAGATTACCCGCCAACAAACATTAGATAAAATAAAAGATTATACAGGTATTGCAGTAAGAACGAAATTTAGGATAGACGCCGAAATTTTTGCTGCCGCTCCAAACTTAAAGTTTGTGGCAAGAGCAGGGGCTGGCTTAGATAATATTGATGATAAAATTGCTTTTGAAAGAAATATCGAATTGATCAATGCACCTGAAGGCAATTGTGATGCTGTTGGCGAACATGCTACAGGTCTGTTACTATCATTAATGAATAATTTCCGCAGGGCCGATATTGAGATTAGAAACGGGGTGTGGGATAGAGAAGGTAACCGTGGTTACGAATTGAAAGGCAAAAAGGTGGGGATTATTGGTTATGGCTTTATGGGGCAGAGTTTTGCGAAGAAACTGGCGGGTTTCGAGGTTGATGTAATGGCCTATGATAAATATAAAACTGGATTTTCTGATGCGTTTGCCCGTGAGGTAAGCATGGAAGAAATTGTGAAACACAGTGATGTACTGAGCTTGCATATTCCCCTAACAGCCGAAACCAGACAGATGGTTGATGATGAGTATTTC
Organism: Pedobacter sp. 01N416; assembly: GCF_056399685.1. Taxonomy (NCBI): domain Bacteria; kingdom Pseudomonadati; phylum Bacteroidota; class Sphingobacteriia; order Sphingobacteriales; family Sphingobacteriaceae; genus Pedobacter; species Pedobacter sp. 01N416. The sequence continues at coordinate 22,989 of NZ_JBFTRT010000008.1, read as the reverse complement.
TTCCATTTTAAAAAGGCCATTTTCTTTATCAATACCGCAAGGGGAGAAATTGTAAATATGCCAGCAGTGTTGAGTGCGATTAAAAGTGGAAAGATTTTAGGTGCCGGACTGGATGTGCTGCAAACAGAAAAATTCCCTGCATTGGGCGAACAGGTTTGGTATGATGAACTAAAAAATAACGAAAAAGTGATTTTAACTCCGCATGTTGGTGGCTGGACATTCGATTCTTACCGGAAAATTTCGGAGGTTTTGGCTGAGAAGTTAAGGAATCTTAATTTTTAGTGAATCATAACCCTGACTTAGTTTAATTTGGAACGCAGGGGGCACTGCTAATATTTGAGGTTCTGTCCTGCTTTCCATTACTCCCGACTTAACATCGGGATTCATTACATTGGGTTCATACAGAGCGGTTGTGACCCTCAAACCCTAAAATAAACAACTGTTTCTGCCATCTAACCCTGGGTGAAGCGTTACCCAATATCATTAAGTTAAGTAGAAAACAAAAAATATTGTCATCCTGTCCAAAGGACTCCTACGGAGAGCCTGTCGAAGAACAAATGTTTTTTGTTTTCGACTATAAAAAGGTCTTCGACAAGCTCAGACTGGCAAAGGCATGGTGCTTAACTTAATGACATTGAGCATTGCCCTGCAGTTACTTCTGCATTTGTAAAAAACAAGATTGCCCAGTTGCCCGTTAATTTTGATTATTCCATTCTGGATCGCCATAATTTTAGTATATTGTGGTTAAACAAAAGGATGATTACTCAATTTAATCGATCTGATTAAAAATCCTTAAACCCCACCTTTACGCCACATTTACCCCACGTTCAAGCCACCTTCTGGCCAGGCTTGGCTATGCCTTGCTGTACACCTACTTGCCTACTGCTTCGGACTTGCTTTGGTTGAAACAGAACCACGTTGAAGATCAGCGATGTCAAAGATTTGCATCGCTTTAGGTTGGCGGGTTAACAATAGTTAAATAAAAGGTGAAAGGAAACATAGCCTAGGGTTATTTTGGGCCACAGCTGTGTCGGTATCGGGGTATGGAAAATGGTGGGGGAAGGCAAAATACAAAACGCCCGGATGTATTAGCCGCCTATGGTTTAAGATTCCCGCCTGTGCGGGATCCGATAGCTATCGGATGACGACCGTATTAGAAAGTACAAAGATCTCTCCACTACGGTCGAGATGACAACCCAGCGTGCCCCTCATCGTTTCAAAGTAATCAATCTACGGATGCCTGTCTCTGCATCATACTATCTGCATCCTGCTATCCGGCCTAACAGATTTTCGAGGGAAAAAGCACGGAAATCTGTGCACTCCCCATGAGATTTTAAAATCATATAGGTCTAAAAAATAGATAATCTCAATTTTATTTTCTTAAATTGGCTATACAATCTAACCAATTTTATCATGCCGAAAGATCATTTATATTCAACTACAGTTACTTGGACGGGCAATAAAGGCTCGGGTACAATGGATTACCGTTCGTACGATCGCGATTATGTAATTTCAGTAAAAGGCAAAGCCGATATTTCAGGATCATCTGATTCTGCTTTTTTGGGCGATAAATCTAAATATAACCCAGAAGATCTGTTATTGGCCTCAATATCCAGCTGTCATATGCTCTGGTATTTACACTTATGCTCTAAAAACGAAATTGTAGTGATTGATTATAAGGATGAGGCCGTAGGTACAATGGAAGAATCGGCTGATGGCAGTGGCCGTTTTAGAGAGGTTACCCTTCATCCCCAGGTTTTAATAGCCGATAAGGCACATTACGAACTTGCAGCTTCGCTGCATCATGAGGCAAATAAAATGTGTTTTATTGCCAATTCATTAAATTTTCCAGTTAAACACGAACCTACTTGTAAAGCAGAAAACGGTTAACAGCTTTCAGTTGGCAGTCATATCGAACTGCCAACTGAAAATTGTGTACTGTCAACTATTTAGCTGACCAAACATTATCTTTCGGCGTAGCATCTACATAAATGCCATTATCTAAACCAATTGACTTTATTTTTTTAGCGGTATTAACTATTACATTCACCTCTTTCTGGTTTGCTTTCCAAACCGCTGGCGTTTTATGAATCGTTTCAGTTTTCCCATCGGTATAAGTAACCACTATATCAAAAGGAATAACAAAGCCACCAATATTTTTAATGGTTAGGGTAGATTTTCCTTTTGCAGGTGTTACTTTGGCAATGGCTAAATCAAGATAATTGTTGGTGAAAAACCAATTTTGGAAAAACCAGTTTAAATTTTGTCCAGATCCCGCATTCATCGAGTTGAAATAATCCCATGGAATAGGGTGTTTGCCATTCCAGTTGCCCATATAGGTATGCAATGCTTTTTTAAATAGCTCATCACCCAGCATATCTTTTAAGGCGAGATAAGATAATGAAGCCTTTCCGTAGGAATTATTCCCATAACCTGAACCCGAAACCTGATCGGACATGGAAATTACCGGTTGATCTTCTTCTGTCGATTTATCATTGATATATTTATTTACCCTGAAGTTTTTGTAAAACTTATCAGCAGCTTCTTTACCGTGTTCTGCAATACCGATTAAATATTCGAATGTTGTAGCCCAGCCTTCGTCCATATAGGCATAACGGGTTTCGTTAATGCCCATGTAAAAGGGGAAGTAAGTGTGTGCTACTTCATGGTCCTGAACCAATTGTGCAAAAACAGGATCGCCAAATTGAGAATCGTTAACCATCATCGGATACTCCATATCCGCAAAACCTTGAAAAGCAATGGTTTTAGCATAGGGATAGGGGATGCCCGGCCAATTGTTCGAGAACCAATCTAAAGCATTAAGGTTGTATTTAACCGAGTTGGTAAAATCTGTTCCGGTAGTTGGATTGTAGGCTGCCTGGGCACTTGCACGGCGATTGGTCTTTTTATCTACAATTACACTTGCGCCATCCCAAACATAATGGTTGCTCAAAGCAAAAGTAACATCGGTAATGTGCTTTACTGCAAATTTCCAGGTATTCCAGTCTTTTTGCTGGGTTACTTTGCCATCTTTCATTTCTTGCTCTGTAGCGATATGAATGACCTCATCTCCATTGTACGATTTTTTTAAACGTGCAGAAATTTCTGGTTGTAACACTTCATCAGGATTCTGGAAATCGCCTGTTGCATAAACTACATAGTTTTTAGGCGCTCTGATTGCGAACTCGTAATCGTTAAAGTCGTTATAAAACTCAGCTCTATCAGTGTGTGGAATGCGGTCCCAGCCGTTATAATCATCAAATACAGAGATACGAGGATAACTATAAGCCACAAAAAATGAGTTTGGATCAATCTGTCCCTCACGACCGCTTTCTTTTGATAATGGGTAATCCCACTCTATTTTAACCGCAATTTTCGATTTTGGTAGCAACGGCTTGTTCAGTTTTACATTGCCAACTGTTCCCCAATTTTTGCTATCTACTTTATACGTTTCGCCATCAACAGAGAAAGAACTGATATTTAAGCCTGTGCTCAAAAAATCTTCACTTACTGCACCACCTCTCGGTGAGGTTGGTTTGTGCAGGTTGTTTACAAAACGGATTGCCAAAGTTCTTAAAGTATCAGTGCTGTTGTTACTGTACAAAATTTCTTCTTTACCGCTTACCACTTTGGTTTCGGCGTCTACCTTAATATCCATGTTATATTTACCATGGTTTTGCCAATAGTTAGGGCCAGGTTTTCCATTCGTGGCACGGGTGCCCTTAGCATATGCTGCTTTTATATTTCTGGGCATATAAAGTTCTTGGGCGGAAACGGTATAACCACCCAAACAAATGAGTAGGACAATAGATAATAACTTTTTCATTTTTACGAATAATTTTAGCTAAAAATAGAATTAATGGTTGAATTTTGGATAAGTGTATAAATGAATGTTACCATTGTGGTGATTCTGACATATAATTATAATAAGGAACGAATGTGTTTGTCTTTATTTTAAAGCGTAATTAATGCTTCAAATTGACCTTGAGCGTCACAAAAGGTTAAAATATTGGTCGCTTCTTAATTTTTTATTTGCTTTTGTAATTTCCACATTTTATCTTCGTTATAATTGAAGCAAGACTATGTAGCAAACCAACTATATAGTCTTGTTTGTTTTTTATAGCGTTTGAATAAAATTAATAGAGCAATGACAGAGGTAACATACTACACCCAAGAGGGGTTAGATAAATTAAAAGAGGAAGTTCATTATTTAACAACCACCGGTCGTCAGCTAATATCTAAAGCAATTGCAGAAGCAAGGGATAAAGGTGATTTATCGGAGAATGCAGAATACGATGCTGCTAAAGAAGCGCAAGGTTTGCATGAAGCAAAAATTTCAAAATTAAAGAATACGTTGGCAAACGCACGTTTAATTGATGAGTCTAAATTAGATTTATCGAAAGTACTTGCTTTATCGATTGTTAAAATAAAGAATGTTAAAAACGGTGCTACCATGACTTACCAGTTGGTAGCTGAAACAGAAGCAGATTTAAAAACAGGAAAAATTTCTGTTAAATCGCCAATTGCACAAGGTTTGTTAGGTAAATCGGTAGGCGAATTCGCCGAAATCGAAGTGCCGGCAGGTAAAATGCAGTTCGAAGTGCTAGAAATTTCTAGATAAGCGGATAGTGTTTGGCGATGAGCGTTTAATCGCCTACCGCCAAACGCTTGACCCTAACCGCCCAGCCCCTACACCTTTTAACCTTCCACCTTATGACTATCTTTTCAAAAATTGTTGCAGGCGAAATCAGTGCACACGTTGTTGCTGAAACTGTAGAATATTTAGCGTTTTTAGATGTTCAGCCTTTAACGGCGGGGCATGTTTTGGTTATTCCGAAAATTGAAACCGATTATATCTTTGATATGGATGAAGATCTGTATGTTGGCCTTTGGATGTTCGCTAAAATTGTAGCTAAAGGTGTAAAAATAGCTTTCCCTTGCAAAAAAGTGGGTGTTTCGGTTATCGGATTGGAAGTTCCACATGCTCATATTCATTTAATACCAATGAATAATGTAAGCGATATGAATTTTAGCAAAGAAAAATTAAAGCCAACCAGCGAAGAATTGGCTGAAGCTGCCGAAAAAATTAAACAAGCCTTACTAGAAGTATAAAAAAAGGCCGGCTGTGAAAACACCAGCCGACCATTCTACCCGCCTAACCCAAATTATTTATGGCGCTGGAGCAACTGTAGCATTTAGCTGTAATACCGGCCAAGTTAAACCTGGCCCTTTTCCGATTACTATGCCCAGGTTATCACCTCTTTTTACATCTGATATCCAGTAGTATAAAGGCCATCCTTTATAAGTTAACTGTTTTTTGCCAATTGTAGCCACAGTAATTACACCAACATCAGTTTTTGTAACAGCCGAGGGCACATTAAGCACTTCAGATTCGTAAACTGGCCAAATACCTTCTTGTGTAGCGCTTTTTGTATAGGTATTTACACCATTTTTGTCTGGCGCAAAAGCATACAACGTACGTCCTTTGCTATCGGTTAAGTAAATGGTTTTGCCATCGCCAACAGCATAGGTACTGGTGTAATTAATATTGTTCGCGGTCAGTTGTGCATTGGCCAGCATCAATGAATAATCGGGTTTAGCCACAAACCATATTCCACTAACACCATCGCCTTTAATATCTCCTTTTGCAACGTCGTTAGCAAAGTAATAAAGTGGATAACCACGGTAAGTGCTTTGTTTACGGCCATCAGCACGGGTAACCTCTCCAACTTCTGCTTTGTTCAGGTTTAAATCGGTGCTGGCATCAGCTGAGTAATAAAGGGGCCATGCGGTTTCGCAACCACCGGTACAGGTTGGCGTACCTGCAGCATCAGATGCAAAAAAGTATAAAGTTTTACCGTCTTTATCAGTTAATACCGTCCCGAACTTGGCATCTGTTGCCAATTGAATCCCCTTATTGTTATTGGTAACGGGTGGTGTTGTAGGTTCGTCTGAACTGCTTTTTTTGCAGGCTGTAAATACCATTGCTATGCAAACGATAGCCAATAGATTTCTTTTTAAGTAGATTAGCATAAGATTTTTGTTTTTAGTTTTAACTTTAATCATTAATATGCTGCTATTACGCCGTCAGCTTGTAAATGGTTGCTTGTTGAAAAGAGAATTTTAGCATAACCGAACGAATAATAATTATTTTAAGAAAATACTTTTTTGAGGCAACCTTTTGTAATTTCTTACCGTAATGTATTTTGAAAGGAGAACCTGTGACCACTAGCCGCGATAGTGAAGATATTATACAAAAGTATATTCAAGGGTGCGTTAGAAATGAAAGGGATAGTCAAAAAGCACTATACAAACATTTCTATAGCTTTGCTATGGGGATTTGTTTGCGTTATGCAAACGATCGGCTAGATGCTGCAGGAATACTGAACGATGGCTTTTTTAAAGCCTTTAAAAATATAACCAAATACGAAACTTCGAAGGCCTTTTTGCCTTGGCTCGGTCGGATAATAACCAATACTGCCATTGATTATTATCGTGCCAATTTAAAATTCGCCGATCATGTAGATATTCAGGATCATGAAAATATTGCACATACAAACTCTGTGTACGATAAATTAGCTTATAATGATTTGTTAGCATTGGTTCAAAACCTAAGTCCGGCCTATCGAACGGTTTTTAACCTTTTCGCTATAGATGGCTATAGCCATGAGGAAATTGCCGAAATGCTGGGAATATCGATAGGAACATCAAAGTCGAACCTGTTTAAGGCGCGACAGAAATTACAGGAAATGCTAAAAACTACAGATGCGAAAACTTACCAGGTAAGGAGTTCGGAGGTAGATAGAAACCTTTTACAGGTGAGGTTAAATACAAACATGCAATGAGAGAGGGAAAAGATATAGATAAATTATTTAAGGATGGATTGGAAAATCCCGATCTTCCTTTTAATGATTTAGATTGGGATAATCTGGAAGAGAGATTGCATCCAACATCTAAAAGGAGGATAGTGCCGTTAATTTGGTTAACTGCTGTGGCTGCAGTAGCCGCAATGTTGCTGGTGGTTTTTTTATTGGTTAGGCCGAATGGTGATCAGTCAAAAAACAATTCATTGGTGAAAACAGATACAAATGCCCACAAAAAAGAGAACAACAAGCCTTTAGATAATAAGGCAGATTTAATCGAAAAGCCAACCAACAATGATTCGTTAGCCAAGGATAGGGAAGAAAGTTTATTGACAGAAAGTAATAAAGGAGCGGAAGATAGCAAAGATCAAAAAATAATCAGAACAGGATTCGTCCACGAAATTTTTCCAAAAGTTATTGAGAAAGGTAATAGTAGTAATAATAACCTTTTAGCGGATGTGATTTATAATCCAGAAATAAAAGCCGAAACCAAGCTTGTAGAATTTGAAAAACAGAATCTTGTAGCTGATCCTGTTCGAGGCAAAATGCCAAGAATTAAAGACCCAATTTTTAAGAAAAAATCAAGATTTGTCTTAAGTATTCTGGCTGCACCCGATTTAACCAGTGTGCAGAAATCAGGCAAAAGTAGTTTAAGTGGTGGTTTTGGGGTAGAGGCTACGCTTTTCTTAACAAAGAAATTGAGTGTTACTACAGGGGCAGCTTATGCTAAGAAAATCTACGACTCAGATTTTAGCCAATACAACCCTAACAGCAATTATGTTTTTAAGGCAAACCCAGCAAATATTCATGCCAATTGCGATGTAATTGATATTCCTATTAATGTGAACTATAAGGTTTTTGATGGGCGTAGAAATTCGATTTCAGTAAGTACAGGTTTATCTAGTTATTTGATGTTGAAAGAGAAATACAGCTATTCTTATAATGGAGCTTATCAGGGCCCTCAAAGCTACGAAGTCAGAAACCAGAATCAGCATTATTTAGGTATAGCCAATGTTGGTATCGAGTTTCAGCACAAAATAAATAATAATTTAAGCATTAGCGCTAAACCATTTATGAAAATACCCTTAACCAATATTGGTTACGGAAATTCTAAATTATCATCAACAGGCGTGGCCGTTTCAGTAAATATGAATTTATTTGGCAGGAAGAATTAATTAAGATTAAAATAATACGTCTTGAATTTCTGAGGTTTTATCGAAAACACTTTTTGCAAATGGACAAAGCGGAAGAATTTTCATCTTGTTTTCTCTGGCATAATTTACGGCGGCAAGCACTAACTTTTTCCCTACACCTTTGCCAGCAAAATCTTGACTTACTTCGGTATGGTCAATAATGAATTTGCCAGGGCCAGCCCAAACATATGCCATAACGCCTGCTTGTAAGCCGTTCTCTAAGGCTTCGAACTGCCCTTTCTTTTCGTTGTTAATCTGTCGTATTTCCATCAGGGTTTATTTCTTGATCTTTGGATTTTGATCTGGCAAAGGCACAAAACCTGTTTCACCAGGAACGGGTTTAAAGCTTTGATCTAACCATTTTTGTTTGGCTTTTTCAATCAATTCTTTGTCAGAGGCAACAAAGTTCCAGTAAATGAAACGCTCTTCAGGAAAGGGTTCGCCTCCGAAAATATAAACCGTGGTGTTTTCGTGCATGGTAAATTCGCATAGTTTGGCGTCGTTGGCAATTAAAATTAAACGCGGCTCAAAAATATTCCCCTCGCTTTCAATCGCACCCTCTAAAATATAAAGTGCACTTTCGCCAAACAGGTAATCGCCAATGTTTAGCTTTTGCTGCTTGGTACTTTTTAATTCTAAAAAATATAGCGGACTGTATACCGGAACCGGAGATTTATAGCCAAAAGCTTCTCCTGCGATTAATTTAAAACTTACACCATCTTCTGTCCAGCTTGGAATATCTGCCCCTTCTACATGGCAAAACTCCGGTTCCATTTGTTCCAAATCTTTGGGTAAGGCTACCCAGATCTGTAAGCCGTGGAGCATTTTATCGGTATGGCGAAGATGTTCGGGGGTTCTTTCCGAATGTACAATGCCGCTGCCCGAAGTCATCCAGTTTACCTGCCCGGGTTTAATTACAATATCCGAACCTAAACTGTCTTTATGTGTAATTTCACCTTCAAATAAAAAAGTTAAGGTAGATAAACCGATATGTGGATGAGGTGGAACGTCGAGATTTTCGTGATCGCTCATTGCAGCAGGGCCCATATGGTCGATAAAAGAAAAAGGCCCAACCATACGTTTCTCTCTGAAAGGCAGTAACCTGCCAACCATAAAATTGCCAATATTTGCTGGTCTTTCTTCGATAATGAGTTTAATATTCGACATGGATAATCAATTTTTTGATGACGTGAATTTAAGGAAAAAAATCCTAAGGCAGATTGGTTTGGTAATATCTGGTGCCATGAAAAAGGCTTAGTTTGTTTTTTGGAAATCAATTGCAGAAGCTTTTGGGTTATTGTAGTCCCGCTCCCGCTTCTGCCAATTTGAAGAAAATCGGCATCTCGCTTTGATCGGGTTTAGGTGGCAACGGCATTGCTACTGTCAGAAGTGAAATAAACCCGACCGACAGCGTTATCCCGACTTTTTCAGTCGGATTAAGCAAAGGGCGGGGCTGGTGAAACCGAAGTAATACAGGTACTGCTTTTCAAATGATCAAGAAAATTTCCGTGCCCTTTGTGCTTCCGTGGCAGAAAAATTATTTCTAAACTCATCATGTTAACAGCTGACGGAGCGGGTAGATCTCTCCATTTCACTGCGTTTCATCCGATAGCTATCGGATCGAGATGACGATGCCTCCTTATCAAAAAAGCATCCCTTTCGAGATGCCTTTCTAAACTTAAAAAGAAAAAATATGGTGTTTATACCAATTCCATTAAAGCTTCTTTGCTAAAGCCTTTCAATTCTTCTGTAAGGTTGTTTTTAATTTTCTCAACCCAGTTCGGATCTGCTAAAAGCGGACGGCCAACGGCTACTAAATCGAAATCGCCGCGGTCCATTCTGCGCACCAGTTCATCCAATGAGCTCGGCTGTGAACTCTGGCCTGCGAAAGCGCCAAAGAAATCGCCATCCAAACCAACTGAGCCCACTGAGATCGTAGCTTTTCCGGTTACTTTTTTAGCCCAACCTGCAAAATTTAAGTCAGAACCTTCAAATTCAGGCTCCCAGAAACGGCGTTGCGAACAATGAAAAATATCAATTCCGGCTTCGGCCAATGGCGTTAACCACTGTTCCATTTCCTGCTCGTTTTTGGCCAGTTTAAAATCGTAGGCAGCAGGTTTAAATTGTGATAAGCGGATAATCAGCGCGAAATCTTCCCCAACCCTTTTACGTACTTCTTTAATTACTTCAACACCAAAACGAGTACGTTCAGCTAAGGTTTTACCGCCATAAATATCGGTACGGTTGTTTGTGCCATCCCAAAAAAACTGATCGATCAGGTATTGGTGCGCGCCATGTATTTCAACAGTGTCAAAACCGAGCGCTTTGGCATCTACTGCCGCCTGGCCAAAAGCCGCAATGGTATCCGCAATGGCTGCATCAGTCATCGGTACACCGTTTTCGAAACCTGGTTTGTTTAAGCTTGATGGACCTTCGAAGGGTGTGCTTGGTAACCAGCCTGATGCATGGTTATCCATAATGCCCTGGTGCCAGATCTGCGGTCCCATTTTACCACCGGCCTGGTGTACACTTTTAATTACGTTTTCCCAACCTGCCAAAGCTTCGGTACCGTAAAAATGTGGAATGTTAGGATCGGCAGAAGAAGATGGACGGTTAATTACGGTTCCTTCTGATAAAATTAAACCTACTTCACCAGCCGCTCTTTTTGCATAATAGCCAGCAACATCGGCTGTTGGCACGCCACCTGGAGAAAATGACCTCGTCATTGGGGCCATTACTATTCTGTTTTTGATATTTAATGTTTTAAGGCTAAAAGGCCTAAATAAACTATCTGTGTTCATATGTTTCTAAATTATAATTCGGTATTGATGATTTCGCTTAATTTTTCTAAGCCTTCTTTATTGCGTTTGTAATAAGTCCATTGGCCTAAGCGCGTTGAACTGATTAAATCGGCGCGCTGTAAAATAGACAGGTATTCGGAAATGGTACTTTGTGATAAACCACTTTTAAGCTGAATCTGCCCAACGCAAACACCTACATTTTCAAAATCGGCATTGGGCTGTTCTGGAAAATGTAGCTCAGGCGCTTTTAACCAGCCTAAAATCTGTAAACGTGTTTTGTTCGAAAGGGCTTTGAATATTTCTACTTGATCCATGGTACAAATGTATATCGACTTTTCCCGATATACCAATTAAAAGAATAAAGTTTACAATTGGATGTAAAACATGCCAATGGATAAAAATGAAATATGGTGCGCGCTGAAAAGATTCTTCGTTGCACTATTACTGACAGATTGTAATATGAGAGATTTTAAAGAACGGTCGTCATTCCCGCGCAGGCGGGAATCTTAATGCAACATACAAATCCTACCAAGGCATTACGATTATTCATAATTTTTCCTTTTTTCAGAGGTATTCATGAGCACTCCGTGGTTCCCAATCAAGTTGGGAATGACGTATCGCGCTGTGATTGGTCGCTGGATTTTTTGATAAAGACCTCTTAGAATAAGAATTGCAGATCAATATTTTCTCTGCTCCCGTGGCTAATAATTAAAAAAAAGATAAACGATAAAATAGCCGAAAAAAAAGTCAAAAAAGAACGGGGATAAATCATACCGACCTATCCCCGTCATCTAAATTAACGCTCTCATATATATAAACAACCAAAAAGGTGATTTATTATATTTGACGTAAAATATTTTTTTATTTTTTTGCTGCCGGCTTTTTTGCTGCTGCTTTTGCTTTCTTTTCAACTACCGGAGCCTCTTCGATTGCTTCCGCTTTTTTCTTTGCAGGCGCCTTAGCTTTTTTAACTTCTACAGTTGGTTCTTCAATTGCTTCAGCTTTCTTTTTAGCAGGTGCTTTTGCTTTTTTAACCTCAGCAGGTACTTCTTCAGCTACGGCTTCTTTCTTCTTAGCCGGAGCTTTCGCTTTTTTAACTTCGGTAACCGGAGCTTCAACAACAGGTTCTTCTTTAACCTCTACTGCTTTCGGCGCATGATCTTGTTGAAGATAGTTTGCCAGGATCTGTCGTAAATATACCTCTGGTTTTGGCATGTTGATGATGGTTCCAGGTTCTTTATCCTGAGATTGTTTAATGTAAGCCGATTTAATTTTGCCCCAATCTTTAGAGTAAAGTCTGATAAACATCTCTACGAATTGTTCGTCTGTATATTTTTTAGGCAACCTACCCAGCACTGCCTGAATTTTTTCTTCTTTTTTATGTAATACCGCCATCGATTTTATTTTGTACAAAGATAGCCGAATTTTATCATTATCAGTTTTTTGCTTTTTTGAGCAAAATGGGTGGTCTAGTAGATCAAATTTGGCGGCCTAAAGTGAGGTCGCCATTTCAGCTTCAACCAACTCGCTTTTTCTGTTTTTAACCAACCGTTCGCGATGTTTTAATCCCCAATCCCTTAGTTCATCAATTACTCTTTCAAGCGATTCACTATAAGGGGTAAGCTCGTAAGTTACGGTAACCGGAGTGGTAGAAAATACTTTCCGGATCACAAATTCATTTAATTCTAAATCTTTAAGTTCTTTCGACAGTATTTTGGGTGTAATTTCTCCAAGTGATTTTTGGATCTCATTAAAACGCAGTGGTCCTTCTTGCAGAGAAATAATCAAAGGAAGTTTCCACTTGCCATTTAACACATAGAGTGCGTCTTTTACCGCATTTAAACTTGCCGTACAGGTTTCTTTATTACGGTGTTCTTTTCTTGGTCCCATAATACAAAGGTATAAGCTTTCGTAAAGGATAGCACTATCCTTTGGGATACTAGTATCTTTTAGATAGTAAAACTATCCAGATTTGACAGCAGTATAACAAACGGCTACTTTTTCCATCCTTTCTGCATCTTTTTATAAGCCTTTTTACTAATTTTTGATTTCTTCTTAGACCTCGATTTCCCTTTCTTCTTTCGGGCATTAATATTGTTTACCAATGAATTTTTAACACCGAGCTTATTCTTTTTTCCTTTTTTCTTTTCTTTCGCCATAACCCAAGTATTTACTAATTAATTAACAGCAGATTGTACTYAAAAGTTCTGATAAACCAATTGAGCTTTTTAACAAAGTAAATTGAGCCTTAAAGCAAAGCTTCACCTCGATTATCAACCTACCTTTGATTCTATAAAATTTAGAAAAATGAAAAAAGTTTGGTTTATAACAGGTAGTTCCCGTGGATTGGGACGTGACCTAACAGCACAAGTATTGGCAAAAGGCGACTTGGTTGCGGCAACAGCAAGAAATACAGCAGCTTTAAAAGAACTTGTAGAAAAATATCCTGATCAGATTTTTCCGATCACTTTAGATGTTACCGATTACGATCAGGTGTATCTGGCAGTAGAATCGGCTGTAGCCCATTTTGGTAAAATAGATGTTTTGGTTAACAATGCGGGTTTTGGTATTGTTGGTGCAGCAGAAGCTTTTACCGAAGAACAGGTGCGCAGTCAGTTGGAAACAAATTTATATGCACCGATCGAAATCACGAGAGCTGTATTGCCATTTATGCGCAAACAACGTTCGGGCAGAATTCTTCAAATCAGCTCGATAGGTGGGCGAGTAGGTAATGCCGGGGTGAGTATTTATCAGGCTGCAAAGTTTGGGTTGAGCGGCTTTAGTGAATCCCTGGCAAAAGAAGTAGTGGATTTAGGGATTTATGTAACCTGTGTAGAACCTGGCGGTTTTCGTACCGATTGGGCTGGTGCCTCAATGTCATATGCACCTCGCGTTGAAGGGTACGAATCTACTGTAGAAAAGCGCTCAGATTTTTTCCAAAGTGGTAACTTTATACCGATGGGCGATCCGCAAAAAGCAGCGAAAGCCATGTTGGCACTGGTAGAGCACCCTGAGCCACCCGTACACCTGGTATTTGGAAGTGAAGCCATTGGAATGCTTAAACATGCTGATGTTACCAGAACTGCCGAAATGGAGAAATGGATGGACGTAAGTTTATCAACCGATCATGATGAGGCTGAGAATTTTTTGGCAACTGACCTGGGTAAATCTTTTACAAAGAAATAATTGGTTGCATCGTCATTTCTAGCGGAGTGCAGCGCAGTCGAGAAATTTATTAAAGATCCATCCATATTTGGCGGTACGTCATTCCCAACCCGATAGCTATCGGGTTGATTGGGAACCACGGAGTGCTCATGAATGCCTCTGAAAAAAGGAAAACTTATGAATAATCTTAATGCCATTACCAAGGCTTATTTGCATTAAGATCCCCGTCTGCACGGGGATGACGATGTCTCGCCATAAATCTATAAATTTGATCAAGATGTCAAATCAAGAGAAACGCCCAAATATCCTGTATTCGTGTTATGCCCAGAAAAGTAGTGAGGGCGAACAGTTTATTCCCAATCATTCGCTGGGATTGGTTATTGCTGGTACATCTGAAATTTTTATCGGAGGAGAGAAATTTGTGTTTTCGGATGGTGATTTTCGTTTTTTCAGGCGAAATCAATTGGCCCGGTATACCAAATACCCGCCAGCAGGAGGAGAGTTTAAGTCGATTAGCATTAACATCGACCAGGATATTCTGCATAGCATCAGCAACGAATATGATCTGCATACGCAAAAGCCGAATCAGGATATTAAAGGTCTGGTGTTAGATGCCAACAGCCTTTTGAAGAATTATATCGATTCGATATGGCCATATTTAGACGGAAATAACGCGTTTAATCAGGCTTTGATCGATTTAAAAGTTAAAGAAGCAGTAATGATTTTATTGCAGACCAACCCAATATTAAAAGATGTGCTTTTCGATTTTTCGGAACCTGGAAAAATTGATCTGGAAGCCTATATGAATGCCAATTATAAATTCAATGTAGATATTAACCGTTTTGCTTATTTAACGGGAAGAAGTTTGGCCACATTTAAAAGGGATTTTGAGAAGATCTTTAACCTTTCTCCCAATCGCTGGCTGCAGAAAAAGCGCTTGAATGATGCCTATTATCTCCTGACCGAAAAAGGCTGGAAATCATCAGATGTTTATCTCGAAGTTGGTTTTAAAGACCTGTCGCATTTCTCTTTCGCCTTTAAAAAAGCTTATGGCATGGCGCCATCCAGGGTAGGTGTTTAATTTATGCTGCTTTCAAAATATAAAAGAGGTTGTATCATAAAGGTGATTTCACCTCAGATGCTGTCATGTTGATCTTGTCGAAACACTTTAAGGAGTAATTTAAAAGGTCCTTCGACAAGCTCAGGATGACAAATCTATATTTATGATACAACCTCTTTAAAATTTTAATTTCGTTATTAAACCTTTTTTGGAGGAAGATCAAAGGCTATTGCCTCATGCTCAAAATGGCCGTTATGTGCACCATCGCAAAAAGGCTTGTTTTTTGATAAACCACAACGGCAGATCGAAAGTACTTCTCTGCCCTGTAAGCCATATGTGTTCCCGTTTCTATCTACAATTTCGAAATCGCCCTCAATTTTAACAGAGCCGTTATTGTTAATGGTAAGTTTTGTTTTAGACATGTATGTGTTAGTTTAGTGCAAAACTAAAGCATTGAAGTGGTAATTTCTGAACGGTTTTCTATTTAGAAACATTCTCTTCTTGGACTAAGCCTCTTTTTTAATGACGTAGGCAATCATGTCTGTCCTGATCTCGAAAGCCAATTTATGATAAAGTTTAATGGCGGCTTCATTATCATTTCTAACATGTAAAAACGGTATTTCCGAACGGAGCAATATTCTTTTAATCTGTTCTTGTAAAATCTTAAAAGCATAACCTTTGCCTAAATGATCGGGGTGAGTACAAACCGCACTTACTTCACGGTAAGGGCTGGGATGGAACCGGTGTCCGGCCATAGCTGCCAATTTCCCATCAACAAATATGCCTGTGTAATTACTAAGCTCGATGGTTTTGGCCAAAAATGGTCCTGGTTTGGTCAGCTCTACCAGGTCGATCATTTCTGTAACGTGTTCCAGACTAAGGTCTGTTATTCCAGTTGCCTCTGCAGTTGGTGTTTCTTTGCCGCGAAAAACAAATTGAAACATATCGATATGGGTTAGCAATTTCCACTTCTTAGGTATTTCGACCGGTGTTTTGGAGAAAAATACGAAAAGGCTTTCTGCAGGACTGATTTGATAAAGCGTGTCTAGATTCTCCTGCGAATTATCTTTTAAGCCGGCAAATGCGGTGATATCTTCGATATAATATTTTACCTCTTCAAGGCCTTTTGCAATATGGCTATGTCCGGATGTTAAGGCATAATAAATTGGATTATCCAATACGTGTTCCATCCCGCAAAGATATTAAATGCTAAATCAGACGAGGTAATTTTTACACAGATTAGCTAAAATCATTATTGGTTTAAAAAAGTTTCCACCAGATGTGCTGTAATCTCAATTGTTTTGTTGCTTACATCCGGGTTCAGGTTTTCACCAATCATAGCGCCATGCATACCAGGTAAAATAACCAGTTGCGCATTTGCAATCAATCTCGACATTTTAACCACATGTTCGGGCTTGATCACATCTTTATCTGCCACCATTAAAAGCGTATCGGCGGTAATTCCCTTCAGATCGTCATCGCTGAGGTCGACAAAATCGAGCATGCGCTGTTTGTCCTTTTCGAACATCGTTTGCAGCGCGTTTTGATCTGGGTTTACTGCTAAAAAAGCTGTTTTAAGCGGTTCGGGCATATGGTCGATGGTTGCATCTCCAAAGCCATTATAAAAGCCATCAATTAAACCWTCCCGTTGGTAATTGGCCGAAATGACAATGATTTTATTCACCACAGCCGGATGGTGTGCTGCAATATGTAAGGTTGTTGTTCCGCCGTTGCTGAAGCCTAGAAAATTGGCTTTCGTTATTTTTAGCTGATTTAATAAAGTGGTCACGTCTTTTGCATCCTGCTCAAAAGATTCTGCCTGGTCACGGTCGCTGGTACGTCCATGAGCCTGAAGCTCAACAGCTATAACCCGACCGGATTTYGCCAAAAAAGTAATAAGTCTGCCGAATGAAGATTGAATGGTGGAACCGCCGCCATGTATCAATACCAACGGAATTTCTCCCTCCCCGTAAATTTCATAATACATGTTAATGCCATTTATCTTTTCATGTCCTGCTTTTTTATATGTTGCCATCGGTCTCGGTTTAAAATTTGCTATACAAATCTAAATAAGCTATCTGAAAATAAGGTGCCAATAACAGACAAATTTAGGGTGGTTTGCGCCATTCGGAATATTAGAGCCTGTTTAAATTTGATACAATTATTTTACTTATCTAACATTTTTGTCACCCTGAGGGGAGTCGATTGCTTTTAATGTATCGAAAAACGGGTCTTCGACTACACTACCATTGACAGCCCAAATAGAAAGATCGTCATTGCGAGGCACGAAGATAACCGAACGGAGTGAGCTCATGAATGCCGTTAAAAACAACTGCGAAAATGAATAATCTTAAAGCGCTCGCTACTAGCGATAGTTGTAAGATTGCTTCGTCGGCTGAAAAAGCMTTCTCGCAATGACGATAATCTGAGGAGATTTAATTTTTTAAATTCTCCTGTCATTAATATTGATTTTTATAAAATAAATTATCCCTCAGACTGACATACTAATAATTTATAATTAAATTAAACAGGCTCTTATTTTTTAAGCTTTTTTACTTTTTTGATATAGGCGCCCAGAAATTGATCGATACCTGTTGCGGCATATCCTAATAGCCTGGAGTTTTCGCCCAGCTCGGAAGAAACTATCGTTGTTTTTTCTCTGATTTGGGTCATGCAATAAGTGTTTATTGCCTGTTGCATGGGTAATGTGATGTATTGTTTGGCCCCGGCAATTTTGCCGCTTAAAATAATCAGTTCGGGGTTGAATAACTGGATCAGAACAGCTATTCCTTTGCCCATGTGAGTGCCAACATTGGAGAGCAGCTGAATAGCGTATTGATCACCTTTATTRGCTGCCTTAATAATCAGGGCGGGCTCAATTCTTTCCAGTTCTTCGTTCGAGAGATTAGTGAGCATAGAGTTTTTGCCCAATAAAATACCTTCTTTTGCCATTTCTGACAGTGCGTTTCCAGACGCAACGGTCTCGAGGCAGCCGTGTTTTCCACAGTAACAGAGTGCGCCATTCTCTACAAAAGGCATATGGCCCAATTCGCCAGAGAAACCGCAGTTACCTTGCCTCAATTTTCCGTCCATTATAATGCCTAAACCCACACCCCAATCCATTAACAATACGAGTACATTCTTTTTGCCCTTAGCCATTCCGTGGGTAAATTCTGCCATTGATGAGCCATTCACATCGTTTTGGATCACTACAGGTATATTTAGCATTTTTTCAAATGCGGCTGTTAAAGGGATATTTTCATCATCGCTTAGGAAATAACTGTAATTTTCTCCCTTTTCAGCATCAATTAAGCCAGGCATGCCAACACTGCAGCCAATAAACTGCCTATGCTGAATACCTGCCGATTTTAAGATATCCTGAAGGTGTGTACGTAAAATATTGAAAAAATCAGTCCTGCTTTTTGAAATAGGCACTGAAATGGTTTTAACATCCAACACAAAATTATAATTGTTGTCAATAATGGCTATTTTGGTATGAAATAATTCAATGTCTATACAGAGAATCAGAATCTTTTTATCCTTTAAACGATAAAGGTCGGGTTTTCGCCCCCCAATAGATAAACCATAGCCCTTCTTTTCTATCCAGCCTTCATCAATAAGGCCAAGCAGAAGCTTCAGGATACTCGGCGTACTCATTTCCATAATTTCACATAAAGTAGAAACTGAAGATGCCCCTAAATTAAAAAGGTATTTTATGAGCTTGTGTTTTTGGATCGACTGCTTATCGTTAATATCTGACGTTAGGTTATTTAATAGACTAAGATTCATGTCGTTAATTGCACTATTTCGATAAATATAGATAACTTCTATTAAAAATTTATTAAAGTTTTTTTAATACGTAAAGAAATCAACGATGTTTTGTCTTTACAATAATTTCTTATTAACATTAACCTTGTAATTTTAATCTAACCAGATTGGTAAACACTATGTTCCAGCACCCTAATGCTTTTGGAACCAAACTATCATATAAGTTTTTACAACACCAAGAAACAAATGAAAACTAAAGAAGAACCACAAAATGAACAAAACACCAGACGCGATTTTATCAAAAAATCTGCGATTGGCCTGGCAGCATTTACCATTGTCCCGAGGTATGTATTGGGCGGACAAGGATATCTTGCCCCAAGCGATAAATTAACCAAAGCCGTAATAGGTGTTGGCGGAATGGGCAGAGGCCATTTTGGCTACGAAGGTACCCAGGTAGTAGCCATATGTGATGTTGATCAGAACCACCTTAAACAAGCAGCATCAATGTTAGATAAAGGTGTAAAAACATTTAGTGATTATAGAGAACTGATACAATTACCTGAGGTAGATATTGTACACATTGCTACCCCGCCACACTGGCATGGTATAATGGCTGTCGATGCTGCCAATGCAGGAAAAGATATTTGGTGTGAAAAACCAATGACACATACCATAGGCGAGGGCAAAAGGGTGGTAGAAGCGGTAAAACAGCACGGTAGAATGTTTAGGTTAAATACCTGGTTTAGGTTTAAAGATACCTTTTACGGAATGGGCACTACTGTAAAACCGATTAAAAAATTGGTAGATAGTGGTATGCTGGGCTGGCCATTAAAAGTAACCGTAAGTAAACATACCGGCTACGACTGGAAATTTTATTGGGTGGGCAAAGATCATTTAGAACCTCAACCCGTACCGCCAGAATTAGATTATAATGCATGGTTAGGCCCTGCACCATATAAGCCTTACAATGCACACCGTGTTCACCAAACTTTTAGAGGTTATTGGGATTATGATGGTGGTGGATTAAGTGATATGGGACAACATTATATCGACCCGATTCAATACTTTTTGGGTAAGGATGATACCAACCCAATTTCTGTAGAGGTTGATGCACCACAACAACATACCGATGCGGTAGGCATTTGGCGCAGGATTACCTATACTTATGCCGATGGCTGCCAGATTATTTTAGACGGTGAAGGTAAAGATACCAATGTACCTTATATAGAAGGTCCAAAAGGTAAATTGTATCCGGGTTTTAAATCTGATATTCCTGATCTGGAACGTAAACTGGCGCAATTCCCTGATCCTGATCCGGAGATTGTAGAATTTTCAGAATCAGTAAGGACGAGGAAAAAATTCGCTTTAAATGAAGAGAACGGACACCGTTCATGCAACATTGTAAATATTGGTTTGGCTGCCTTAAGATTGGGAAGATCGTTAAAATTCGACCCGGTTAAGCAAGAATTCGTAGATGATGAGGCTGCTAACAGATTGATTAATCCCGTAATGCGTGCACCATATTCTATTTAAAACATCTCAAATACAAACCATCATGAACAAAAAAATATTATTGGTGCTGCTAGCCATTGTAATGCTTACAAATGCATTATTTACGGTAAGGGCCCTGGCTCAAGATAAAAAAGACGAGAGAACTACAACCACACGTATTGCCGATTTATTGGCACAGCTACCCGCTAGAAATGCTGACCAGCTAGAACGCAATATGAAAGAAGTGGCCGATTTAGGGGGGGCCATACTAACGCTAAAGCAGCAGCTACAGCTATTGCGCCATTAGCTACTGGAACAGATAAAGCAT
This sequence comes from Pedobacter sp. 01N416, assembly GCF_056399685.1. Lineage (NCBI taxonomy): Bacteria > Pseudomonadati > Bacteroidota > Sphingobacteriia > Sphingobacteriales > Sphingobacteriaceae > Pedobacter > Pedobacter sp. 01N416. The sequence continues at coordinate 2,320 of NZ_JBFTRT010000008.1, read as the reverse complement.
TAACCAAGGTAAGTTTGTATGCCCTGGCAAATATTGGCGATGCATCTGCAAAAGAAATTTTGGTAAAAGCTGCTGAACAAGCAGGTTATAAATACGACCAAACCAATGCGGTTGCAGCTTTATTGGTTTACGCCCAGAAAAACATAACAACAGATAAAACTGGAGTAGAAACAATTGCCAAAACAATATTAGAAAAAGCAACGGCTGACGATCAGGTAAACGAACGTACTGCGGCCTTAAAATTACTTTCTGCAACACAGACCGATCAACAGGCTTTGTTAGCTGCAATGGCCGATAAACAGTTTGAATTTCGTGCGGCTGCGGTTAAATTCGCTGCTGCAGGTGTAAATGATACCAATAGTGCAGTCTGGGTAAGCCAGTTAAAAAAGGTTGATGCCCCAACCCAGGTTTCTATTTTAGACATGCTTGGCAATAGCAAAGCAAAATCTGCATTGCCCGCCGTACTCAAACTAATTAAAAGCGACGATGAGCAGGTAAAACTGGCTGCAATTAACACCGCTGTAAAACTTGGACAGGAAGAGGTTATAGACGACCTGCTGAAGTTAATGGGCAAAGGAGATACAGCAGATATTGCCGGCATTTCTAATGGTATTTTAAGAATAAAAGGCGAAAGTGTAGCCAATAAAGTTGGCGCTTATCTTCCGAAAGCTAAACCAGAAGTACAGGTTGCCTTGATTAATATTTTAGCTGCCCGTGCAGCAACAAGCCAAACGGAAGTTATTTATACTGCATTAAACAGTAAAAAACCTGAAGTACGAAAAGCAGCATACCTTTCATTACAACATGTAGCAGTAGCTGAAAATAAAGCGCAATTATTTGATCTTTTAAATAAAACCACCGATGCCGGTGAACTTACTGCTGTACAAGATGCCATTATTGCTTCGGTAAAAGGATCAACAGATAAAGCGGCACAAACCAATGCCATTCTTCAGCAAATGAGCAATACACCTGCTGATAAGAAATTGTTGTTTTATAAGGTGCTGGGCAGTTTAGGTGGCCAGCAATCGTTAAAATCGGTGTTAGAAGCGTATGCCACAGGCGATGACGCCACCAAAAAAGCTGCAATTGAAGCACTTTCTTCATGGTCGGATGCAGGCGCAACGGATGCATTGATCAGCATTGCGCGTACCACCACCAATCCAGACTTTTTGAACCAGGCGATTGTGGGTTACCTAACTTTAGTAAGAAATACAAAGTACCCAGCTGAGCAACGCTTACTATTGTTGCGCAATGCGATGGCAGTGGCTAAAACACCAGCACAACAACAGCAGATTCTTAAAGATACCGAACAGGCAAAATGTTTTAATGCGATTGTATTTGCAGGTCAGTATTTAGATAATGCTACTTTACAACAGGCTGCGGCAAACGCGGTGATGAATATTACCATGGCCGGAACTTACAATGGCGACATTGTAAAAGGCTTGTTAAATAAAACCATTGCCGTAATTACCGGAGGCGATGCCGGTTATCAGAAAGAAGGTATGCGGAAGTATATTTCTGAGATGAAAGCTGGCGAAGGCTTTGTTCAGGTTTTTAACGGCAAAGATTTATCCGGCTGGAAAGGATTGGTGGCCGATCCGATCAAAAGATCAAAAATGGATGAAAAAACCTTAGCCGAAGCGCAAGCCAAAGCTGATGCCGAAGCAAAGGAAAGCTGGAAAGTGATCAACGGCGAACTACAGTTTCAAAGTCATGGCAATAACCTTGCTACCGTTAAAAAATATGGCGATTTTGAAATGTTGGTAGACTGGAAAATCATCGACGATAAAAAAGGAGAAGGTGATGCGGGTATTTATCTCCGCGGTACGCCACAGGTACAGATCTGGGATCTTGCCCGTACAAAAGTGGGTGCCCAGGTTGGGTCTGGTGGTTTGTACAACAATCAAACGAATGAAAGTAAACCGCTTAAAGTAGCCGACAACAAGTTAGATGAGTGGAATACATTCAGAATCTTAATGAAAGGCGACCGTGTTACCGTTTATCTGAACGGACAATTGGTGACCGATAATGTGATTTTGGAGAATTATTGGGACAGAAGTTTGCCGATCTTTGCAGAAGAGCAGATCGAATTGCAGGCGCATGGATCGCCGGTGGCTTACCGCGATATCTATATCAAAGAAATTCCCCGCCCAAAACCTTTTGAGCTAAGTGTACAAGAGAAAAAAGAAGGTTATAAAGTATTGTTCGATGGAACCAATATGCACAGCTGGACAGGTAATACTACTGATTACGTTATCGAAGATGGAAACATCGCTATCCGTCCAAAACCAGGTAAAGGATCAGGCGGTAACTTATTCAC
>NZ_JBFTRT010000007.1:0-33452 GCF_056399685.1 Pedobacter sp. 01N416 | reverse complement strand
TTATATTACGAGCAGGATGCCGAGAAACAAGCGCAGTTAATGGAACGCTGTTTCGAGAATAACGTTAACCGTTTATTTTTGCCTAATGTTGATGTAAAATCAATTGCCATGATAGATGATCTGGTGGCGAAATATCCGGCAAATTGTTTTGCAATGGCAGGTTTACATCCTTGTGATGTGAAGGAAGATTATCTTGCTCAATTGGACGAAATTTACAATAGCATTTCCGGTCGGAAAATTTATGCCATTGGTGAGATCGGGATCGATCTGTATTGGGATAAAACTACCTTGGCCATTCAGCAAGATGCTTTTCGCAAACAGATTGGCTGGGCAAAAGATTTAGGTTTGCCGATTGTGATCCATTGTCGCGAGGCTTTTGATGAGGTTTTCGAGTTACTGGAAAGTGAAAGGGACGAAAAACTGCGCGGTATTTTTCATTGTTTTACTGGTAATTTAGCGCAGGCTAAACAGGCCATCGACTTAAATTTTTATTTAGGCATTGGTGGTGTAGTTACCTATAAAAAAGCTGGATTGGATCTGGTATTATCAGAAATTCCTTTAGCTAATGTAGTTTTAGAGACTGATTCACCTTATTTGGCGCCAGTTCCTTTCCGTGGAAAGCCTAATGAAAGCAGTTATTTGATTTATATTGCCCAAAAACTGGCCGATATTTATGGCACTCCTATTGAAGAAATTGCGGATGTAACCACAGAGAATTCGAAGAAAATTTTTGGGGTTTAAATGTTATTATCCTTATTCGGCAAATTTTAGCGGTTCGTCATTCCCAACTTGATTGGGAATCGTAATGCAATAGCTTTAAGATTCCCGCATGCGCGGGAATGACGCTTAAGTTTTAGATTCTGTCGTTGTAATTTTTATTTTAGCATCTTTCTTTCTGGATCCTGAAACAAGTTCAGGATGACGACAATATTGTATTTCTTTTATTTTAAAATAAGCACATAAAATTTATCATTTTGACAATTTTTTAGCGTTTTTTAGCTTTTTTGTTGCTAATTTAAAAATATCGTCCGATCATTTGTAAATTTTTAGTTTCTTTGCGGTGAGCAACCTTCACCCAACCAAATGACCAAAATACTTATAATTTATACCGGCGGTACTATCGGTATGGTTAACGATCCTACAAATGGGATGTTAATTCCATTTGATTTTCAGCAGATAAAAGAAAACGTTCCTGAGTTAAACCGTTTAGACTACGATTTAGATGTGCATTCCTTCAATCCGGTATTGGATTCTTCAAACATGGATCCTGAAATATGGAAAACATTAGCCGAACTCGTTTATCATAAATACGATCAGTACGATGGTTTTGTTATTCTCCACGGATCTGATACCATGGCCTTCACCGCATCGGCATTGAGTTTTATGCTCGAAAATCTAGCTAAACCAGTTGTTTTAACCGGTTCGCAACTCCCTATTGGCGAAATCAGGACTGACGCCAAAGAGAATTTAATTACCGCTCTAGAGATTGCAGCAACCAAAGAAGATGGAAAAGCACTTTTTCCAGAGGTTTGCATTTATTTTGATTCCCAGTTATTTAGGGGCAATCGCTCTATAAAGTACAACAGCGAAAAGTTCGAAGCTTTCCGTTCGCCAAATTACCCGATACTTGCCGAAGCGGGCGTTCACCTGCAGTTTTACAGAAATTATATTCTTAAAGCACCGAAAGGAGAATTAAAATTACACACCAATTTTAATTCTAATATCGGGGTGCTGAAATTATACCCTGGAATAACGCCACAGGCGGTTCAGGCGATTACAGATTCTAAGGTAGACGCCATTATTTTAGAAACTTTTGGCTCAGGTAATACAACAACCGCACAATGGTTTTTAGATAGTTTGCGTCAGGCTATTTTGAATGGAAAGATAATCATCGATATCTCTCAGTGTAAAAAAGGATCTGTACAATTGGGACGTTACGAAACCAGTAGAGAATTGTTGAAAATGGGCATTTTAAGTGGCTACGACTTAACTTTCGAGGCTACAGTTACAAAGCTAATGTTTGTAATGGGCTTGGGCTTGTCAATAGAAGAAAGCCGAAAATTAATGGAAGAATCGCTAAGGGGTGAATTGACTAAAGATTAGTGCTAGTCGGGATTTGTAATCCCGTTTACAGAACTACGGATTTAATCCTGAAGTGTAGGGTTATTTTCATCGTTTTTGGAAATGATGGGTTCTGTTATAATGGCACGCTTAGTCCTGCTACCGCTTCAAGCCCTTCCCGATGAATCGGGATACCTCAGTCCGGGCTTTACGCTTTATCAGGTTTAGCAACATGGGTCGTTGCATAAATTCTGAAATTGCGATAGATCCGCGTTAGGGATTGTAAGGGTTTAGTACCGATTAAGCATCTGTTTTTATTTAATCACGGTATGCTTGCTTGTTTCACAGGTCTTCATCGGTACCGGAGCGAAGCGCAGCCCTGAAAAAGCCCGACCCTTTCCCGATTCATCGGGATTAGGGTAACGCCCAAATCAATTGCAGTTGACAATTCTCAGTTAGCAGTTTTGCATTACAGTAAGTAAAACTTCTGCAATTATGACCGACATCATTTCGGTTATAAGTATTTAGCGCTATTTTTGCTGTAATAGATCCGTCATGCTGAACTTGTTTCAGCATCTTTCTGGTAAGACCCTGAAATAAATTCAGGGTGACGTTGCGAAGAAAACATGAAAATAGAACAAATATATACAGGTTGCCTGGCAGAAGCCGCTTATTACATCGAAAGTAATGGCGAAGCTGCAATTATTGATCCGCTAAGAGAGGTTGGAACGTATTTAAAGAAAGCTGAAAAAGCAGGAGCCACCATTAAATATATTTTTGAAACGCATTTTCATGCCGATTTTGTTTCCGGACATGTAGATCTGGCAGAGAAATCTGGTGCCGAAATTATCTATGGCCCAACCGCTAAAACCGGGTTTAAATCGCACATTGCCAAAGATGGTGAGCAGTTTAAAATTGGAAACGTAACCATTACCGCTTTACATACTCCCGGGCATACTTTAGAATCGACTACTTATCTGCTAAGAGATGAAAATGGGAAAGATCACTGCATTTTTAGTGGCGATACCTTATTTATTGGCGATGTTGGTCGACCTGATTTAGCGCAAAAAGGCCATTTAACCATGGAAGATTTAGCGGGAATGCTTTACGATTCGTTAAATGAAAAAATAAAGCCCTTAGCTGATGATGTAATTGTTTACCCGGCGCATGGTGCAGGTTCTGCCTGTGGCAAAAGCATGAGTAAAGAAACTTTCGATACTTTAGGGCACCAAAAGGAAGTAAATTACGCTTTAAAAGCCGAAACAAAAGAGCAATTCATTGCAGAAGTAACAGATGGCATTTTGCCACCACCACAATATTTTGCTAAAAATGCTGCCATTAATAAAGGTGGGGTGGAAAGTATTGATGAGGTTTACGAGAAAGGATTAAACGCTTTAACCCCGCAAGCTTTTGAAGATACTGTAAACCAAACAGGGGCAATTATGCTCGATACCCGCGATCCGCAGGTTTTTGCAAAAGGTTTTATTCCAAATTCGATCAATATTGGCCTTAACGGACAGTTTGCACCCTGGGTTGGTGCTTTGATTACCGATTTACAGCAGCCAATTTTACTGATTACCGATCAGGGTAAAGAAGAAGAAACCATTACCCGCTTAACCCGCGTAGGATACGATAGTACCATAGGCTATTTAGATGGTGGTTTCGAAAGGTGGACAGATGCTGGTAAGGAAATCGATACTATTGAATCAATCTCTGCCGAAGCATTTGAAACAGCTAGTCTTAACGGCGAAATTACAGCACTTGATGTACGCAAACCAGGTGAATATGAAGCAGAACATCTGGAATTTACGCTGAGCCGGCCGTTAGATTTTATTAACGACTGGACTGGCGAGATTAATCCAAAATCTACCTATTATATTCACTGTGCAGGTGGCTACCGATCAATGATTGCTGCTTCCATCTTAAAATCACGTGGAGTAGAAAATGTGATTGATGTTGCAGGCGGTTACGGCGCAATTAAAAATACCGGTTTAAAAAGAACCGATTTCGCCTGCCCAAGCAAAGCAATGAAAGTTTAATAAATAAAAGAGATCGTCATTTCGAACGGAACACAGTGCAGTCGAGAAATCTATGCTAACAGATATCTCCATTCCGCGGTGCTGCAGTCGAGATGACGACCACTCTTTAAGCGAAATAAAAACTGGATGTCTGAAAATCAAAATCATTACGACGTATTAATTATCGGTGCTGGCCCAATAGGGATGGCCTGTGCAATAGAGGCGCAAAAAGCAAACTTAAGCTATGTAATTGTAGAGAAGGGTGCTTTGGTGAACAGTTTGTTTAACTATCCGGTGTTTATGACCTTCTTTTCTACTTCTCAAAAGTTAGAAATTGGAGGAGTTCCTTTCGTAACCATCAGTCCGAAACCTAACAGAAATGAAGCGGTTGAGTATTACCGTCGTGTGGCCGAAAAATTTGATTTAAATATCCATCTTTTTGAAAGCGTAAAACAAGTTGTTAAAAAGGATCATGATGTTTTCGAAATTAATACCACTAAAACTAATTATACGGCCAATAATGTAATTGTGGCTACTGGTTTTTATGATGTGCCATTGTTGATGAATGTTCCAGGAGAGGATTTGCCAAAAGTAACGCATTATTATAAGGACCCGCATTTATATGCATTTCAAAATGTGGTAGTGGTTGGCGCCAATAACTCGGGCGTAGATGCTGCTTTAGAAACGTATCGGAAAGGTGCAAATGTAACTATGGTTGTACGCAGCTGCGATCTTGGCCCTCATGTGAAATATTGGGTGCGCCCGGATATACAGAACAGGATTAAAGAAGGAGAAGTTAAAGCACTTTTTAACTCCGAATTGATTGAAATAAGGGAAGGCGAGGTAGACATTAAAACACCCGAAGGAATAAAAACCATCCCGAACGATTTTGTAATTGCAATGACCGGTTACCAACCGGATTTCGGAATGCTGAGGAAATTCGGCATCGAACTGCCCGAAACACTTTGCCCGGTTTATAACGAAGAAACCATGGAAACGAATGTGAGAGGTTTGTATTTGGCTGGTGTAGTTTGCGGCGGACTAGATACCCACAAACTTTTTATCGAAAATTCTAGGGTACACGCCGAAATGATTGTAAAAAATATTTTGAGTTAAATTTCTTACGAAGTTTAGCCAGGGGATAAGCGATGGAATAACTTCGTAAGTCTTACATCCACGTAAAAACTTCCGAAGTCTTCTGCACTCTAGGCTTTTAGACTTCTGAAGTTAATTGATTATTTTTTGAGCTTCCCCATTTATAGGTTACAGATAGCATCATAGAAACTACTATAATTTGAAGTATAAGCACAGCTTTAGATACGATCGTTAAAATAGTGAAGTTTTGTTCATATTGATTGATTTCTGGTTGTGCAGACAATGGCGGGTAAATCGTCCAGCCGTTAATATTGTGGTATGGATTAAAGAAAGGCAGAAGTTGTACTGCTATGGAAGCTAGCAGGATTAAAATAAAGCCTAAAAAGAAAATAAATGAGCGTTGAATTTTTCTGCAAAATGAGTGTTTAAGCTCTTTAAAATAGTAAACGAAAAAAGAAATAATAATGAAAAAGAATATCAATAAATGCTGTTTTTTAATCACGAAATAGGTGTCGTGAAGATTGATGTCAATGGAATTGCTAAAAAGGGTTTTTCCAAATATGCAGAAGCCGATAATTATGCTAATTGCAATGCAAGCTAAGAGCCATAAAATTTCCTGCAATAATGGTTTGTTTTTCATAATGAGCGAGATTTAGATTTGTTTAATAAATATACAATATTAGCCGTCATGCTGAATTTATTTCAGCATCTATATAGTAGTAAATAGCCCGATCTGAATTAAATCAGGAAATGGTGGCGATTATTGTTCTAAATATTTTTGCAACTCATATTTATCTCCAGAATATGACTCCATTAATTTTTGAACATTTTGAAATATTTTTTTTGCTGGTTCTTCATGATCATGGATCAATCTGAATACATTTCCACGTTTGTTAACGGCGATATAGTTTCCGTCTTCCATATCTAAAATGGTGTAATAATATTTTTCGTCGAGCTCAATTTCTATAGTATCTTCAATTTCTAATAAGTTTTTTTGCTCTTCGCTAACATTAGAAAGGATTTTTTTAAGTTTTTTTTCGTCCGTGTTTTTTAAGATGAAATCTTCTTTATACAAGTTATTAATCCTGAGTTCTGATAATTCATACTCACTTCTTAGTGTTGTGTTAAGTGGTAGGGAGATATCTTGAATGAGATTATAGGAAATTGTTAATCTTATTGGAATATAAGTTCCTGTTTGTTTGTTTAACACTTCAACCCCTGTTAAAAAGAAATGTTTTTTATGTTTCGCTCTGTTTCGCTCATAATAKAAATTATCCGTGCTTTGATGTAAAATATATATTGTTTTATCTGCAAGCTGCCCTGCTGTGCTGAATGTCCAATGCAGATAATTGTCTGCCATCTCAGGAAAATCGTTTGCTAKCAACATTACGATATTCTCTTCCAATTTTTGTATGTCTTTCTTAAATCTTCGCGCCTTTAAAAAGTTGATTATCATTTCTCAAATTTAATGATGAACAGTTATTGCCAACGTACTCCCCACAAAACTTTCAATAGCCTTTTCTACACTTGGTAAATCCTTCGAAGTAATATACGATCCCATTACGTGATTCCCTGCGTTTGCAGTTCCTCCGGTAGAAGTACCCACTAAAATCACCTTTTTGCCTAATTTTTTACCGATGGCATAAGCCTGTTTACTGGTTTCCCAAAGGCGGTCGGCAGTGAAATATTGCATAGGTGCAAGTGTATCAATGCCATGGTCGGCCAAACGCGCTAAGTATAAATTGGCATTTAATTCTTTGGCCAGATTTAGGTAAACGGGGTTTCCTTCTGTTTTTGATGCCGAAAAACCATGCAGGTAAACAATGGCATACTCGGTTTGCTTGTGGAGGGGATCGGCCCAGATGATTTCGGCTTCGTTACCCGGTTTTATTTTGTGCATCGATTCTATGCTGGCCACATAACGGTCTAAATCTTCCAGATCGGGCACCTGTGTGAGTTCTTTGTTATAAACCGGCTTTTTGGGTTTTGGCCCCAATAAGTAGCCTGCAACAATTAATGCCGAAAGGCCGATAAGTACTTTGTAGCGTTTTTTCATCTATGGCTCAGCTAATATTAGTTTAAATGTAAAATTTGAAATTAAATAAAGCTAATCTTTTTGAGGAATTAGTTATGATACTGAGTGGCTATTACCTGCACTAACCCATAATGTTAAACCTGATGGCGCCAAATAGCCCACAGCCTGAAGGCGAGGACTATGGGCTATAGCAGGAGCAAAAGATGTTAAAGATTAAGCTATTGCTTTTCAAATCCTTAATAATACGATTGTACATTACCTTTTTATGGGAAATTAGCTTAAGTTTGCAATCAAAATTTTTCGACTTAATGCCGGGAATCGAACAGATAAAAACACCTATTGCTACTGATATTAAAGCGTTTGAAAAAACCTTTAAAGAATCTATGCATAGCGACGCACCGTTGCTGGATAGGATTACCCATTATATTGTAAAGCAAAAAGGCAAACAAATGCGGCCGATGTTCGTATTTTTTGCGGCTAAACTATGCGGTGGCATTACAGAATCAACCCATCGCGGGGCTGCTTTGGTAGAGCTTTTACATACGGCTACTTTGGTGCATGATGATGTGGTAGACAATGCTTACGAACGCCGCGGCTTTTTCTCTATCAATGCTTTATGGAAAAACAAGATTGCCGTTTTGGTTGGCGACTACCTGTTGGCTAAAGGATTGTTGCTTTCAGTAAACAATAACGAACACCGTTTGTTACAAATTGTATCGGAAGCGGTGAAACAGATGAGCGAGGGTGAACTGTTGCAGGTAGAAAAGGTGCGGAGGATGGATATTTCGGAAGATTTATATTTTGATGTGATCCGACAGAAAACCGCTTCTTTAATTGCTTCTTGTTGTGCTGCGGGTGCTGCTTCGGCAGGTGCTGATGATGAAACGATAGAAAAAATGCGTCTGTTTGGCGAAAAAGTAGGGATTGCCTTTCAGATTAAAGACGATACCTTCGATTTCGGTACTGATGATGTAGGCAAACCTTTAGGTATTGATATTAAAGAGAAGAAAGTAACGCTGCCTTTAATTTATGCACTGAATAAAGCTGAAAAAACTGAGCGTAAAAAAATAATTAACCTGGTGAAAAACCACCAGGACGATCCGGTTAAAATTCAGCAGATTATAGATTTCGTAAATGCCCACGAAGGTGTGTATTACGCGAACCAGAAAATGCTGGAGTACCAAAAGGAAGCATTTGATATTTTGCACAGTTTTGAGGCAGGCGAAGCACGAACTGGTTTAGAACAACTTGTACTGTACACCACTGAACGTAAAAAATAATGGGTAACGAATTACTTTTTAGCTTAGGTTTTCTTCTTTTTATTGTGTTGATTCTTGCTTTAGACCTTGGTCTATTTAGCAGAAAAGAACATGTGGTGAGCTTAAAACAGGCTGGAGTAATGAGTTTGATTATGGTGGCTTTGGCTATCGGTTTTTACTTTATCCTGTTAACCGAGGGGCATCAGCTACATGGAATAAAAGATTTTGCACACCTGCAAGAAATTGTAACGCGACACCAGCATCACATTAAATTAATCCCTGATGATTTTGAAGGAAGTTTAGCGATTTATAGGCAAAACCTCGGCTTAGAATTTTTAACCGGCTATGTAATTGAATATGCACTTTCTGTAGATAATATCTTTGTGATCGTACTCGTTTTTTCAGCCTTTGCCGTTGAAGAAAAATATTATCACCGTGTATTGTTCTGGGGTATTTTGGGTGCCATTATTATGCGTTTCATCTTCATTTTTGTTGGTGCAGCATTAATTGCAAAATTTGCCTGGATACTCTATTTGTTTGGCGCTTTCCTTGTTTTTACTGGGGTAAAAATGTTCTTTAGCAAAGATGAAGATGATAAGATTGATCCGGAAAATCATCCAGTGGTTAAATGGGCCTCGAAAATATTTTCTATCCATCCAAAGTATGAGGGCAAAAAATTCTTCGTAAAAATTAACCATAAAACACTGGTGACACCTTTATTTTTGGTACTGCTGATTGTTGAGTTTACTGATCTTTTATTCGCTGTCGATTCTATCCCTGCTATTTTTGCGGTAACAAAAGATCCCTACATTGTATTTTTCTCTAATATTTTTGCCATCATGGGTTTACGTTCCATGTTCTTCCTGTTGGTGAATATCATCCATAAATTTCACTATTTAAAAACCGGATTGGCCGTATTATTGGCCTTTATCGGGGTTAAAATGTTGGGGCATACTTATCTGGAGAAATGGGGTTTCACTACTGAGCATTCGCTTATCATCATATTGAGTATCTTAGTGATGAGTATTGTAGCTTCATTGGTGTTTCCTAAGAAAAAGGCGCATGTGCAATCTTAGTTTACCATTAAAGGTTTTTCCCAAAATTATTCTGATCACCTGAGTCACCTGAGGGCATTTAAGCTTTTTGTGGTGTAAAGTGCTAAGTGGCATAACTGCACTTTGCTGTGCGGCCTAGCAGATTTTCGTAGGAAAAAGAACAAAAATCTTTGCAGTTTCACCAATACTTCCACAGGCCAAGGCAGTGTTAAGCGAGTGTGGTGGCAACGAAGTTAGGAAAGAGCCTATAGACTGCCGCAATTGAGATTTTTGTAGTTTTTTACAAGAAAGGATGCAAGCCTTGATCTTTTGTTTCTTTTCTATCAAGAGAAAAGAAAGAGCCCATCGGCGGCGGTGAGCCGAAGCACGGTTGTGCATGGGGAAAAGACTGCTAATCCTTTGTCTTAGGATAAAAAATATACTTATCTGCTATTACTCAAAAGCAAAATATACGTTACAGCTAGTAATCTCTAGCTAAAATTTGTACTTTCAACAACTAAACTATTATTCCTAATGAAATATCTTTTCGCTGCAGCGCTTCTTTGTACCGCTTTATTTGTAAATGCCCAGGATAAATTCGGTGATGTTTTTGCCAAAATCAATGCTGATGTACAGCAAAATTCAAAAGCTTATCAAACACTTAAATATGAAACCGAAACTATCGGTCATCGTTTAACAGGTTCTACAAACGGCGCAAAAGCAGAGCAATATGCTTTCGATTTATTAAAATCTTACGGTTGTGAAGTGAAGTTTCAACCTTTCGAAGTAGAAAGCTGGGCAAGAAAAACAATCAGTGTAGAAATTGGTGCTGATAAAAACAGTCTAACCAAAATGAAGGCTGTTACTTTAGCACATTCACCGGTTAGTGCAGACGTTACTGGCGAGATAGTAGATGCAGGTAATGGATTGGAGGCAGATTATCAAGGCAGTCCTGAGAAGTTTAAAGGTAAAATTGCATTGATTTATCTTGGTGTATTACCAGGCTCTTCGGCTGGAACAAAGTCATTACACCGCTCAGAAAAGACGGCCATTGCCACAAAATATGGCGCAATAGGTGTCATCATCATCAATACCGTAAAAGATGGCGTACTTTTAACTGGAACAGCTTCGGTAACGGGTAAATTGATCTCTATTCCTGCTATTTGTATTGGACTGGAAGACGGTACAGCTTTGAAGGAAAAAATTAAATCACAGCCACAGATCGCGCATATTGCCATGACCAATTTCTCGGGTTTGATTAAAGCGAGAAACGTAGTGGCAACTTTTAAAGGAACTGAATTGCCTAAGGACAAAATTGTAGTCGGTGGACATTTAGATAGCTGGGATTTAGCAACCGGTGCAATCGACAATGGAATTGGCTCTTTTGCTATTATGGATATGGCACGTACCTTTAAAAAGCTGCATTTAAAAACCAAACGTACCGTAGAGTTTGTACTGTTTATGGGCGAGGAGCAAGGTTTGTTGGGTTCCAAAGCATACATCGATCAGGCTAAAAAAGACAAAACATTAAACCAGGTTAAGTTTATGTTGAACTATGACATGACCAACGATCCGAAAGGTTTTTCTACCTCACGATCAGAAATGAAAGATTTGTTTACGGCCTGGGGAGCTGATATTGTAAAAATTGATACCGGTTTTAAAAACTTGTTTAATGCTGGTGCAGGTTTACACAGCGATCACCAACCGTTTATGCTGGAGGGGATTCCTACTGGCGGTGGTTTTGGTGGTAAACTGCCAAACAATTCTGGTCCATTTTATCACTCAGACGGCGATAGTTTTAAACTGGTTGATGAGCAGGAGCTTAAAAATACAGTGCGTTACAGCGCCATGTTAACTTACGCTTTAGCCAATACACCGAAAATTCCAGTTGGTGTTCAGGGCGAAGAAGAATTGAGGGCTTTCTTAGAATCGCAGAACCTAAAGGAGCCTTTGAGTATTGCCGGTGAGTGGAGGTGGAAATAATTTCATAGATTTTCCTGCCTCTTTCCTTACGGGGTGATTACACTGATGTTGCCTGCGGGTTGATTACACAGATGTAGGGATTACACAGATTTTTTACATAGTTAACTTACGTAAGATAATTCGTCATTTCGACCGTAGTATTCCAAAGGAACTCCTTCGGAGGAGAACCCGAAGGCTCTGCGAAGCAAAATCTTTGTGAGAACTGCCTTAAAAGATTTCTCGACTTCGCTGCGCTCGAAATGACGGAAATAAGTTACCTGTAGAGTTGTCATTTCGACTGATGGTCATCGATTTAAGCATTTGTTTTTATTATTTATGGTATGCTTGCTTCACAGGTTTCATCGGTAGCGAAATGGAAGAATCTTTCTTTGTGTTAGCGCTCGTTTTGAACCATTGCTAAATAGTTGTACGGCGAAAGCCACTTAAATGTTACACATCCGGCTTTATTCGTTTAAGCTATATAGTAACTGTTAATTTAACGTTTAAAACATGTGTTTTTACGGTATAGCTAATGTTAAACTTCAACTTTGTGTTTGACTATGTGGTTGTTAATCATATATTTGTTTTAGTCCCAAACAAAAAATCTGAGTAAAAATGAACAGAAAACGGAACAAAACAACCGTAATTTTTGTAAATAATAATCAAAGTTCAAGCAAGCCAATCCAAGTTCCAACAGGATACATTGTACATTGGAAAAAGTATATTTTAGGCGTTTTAGGATTATTCTTAATACTTATATCCAGCATATTTTACCTGATCCGTAGTAATTCGAGTGTAGAATTAGCCAAGAGTAAACTCGAACTGGCGCTTTTAAAAAGTAAAGACAAACTATCTGTTATCGATACTTCTTCCCTAAAAAAGCATTACCAATCAATCGATAAAAAACTGCTTACCATCAATAAATACCTAAAAGCAAGAGGATTAAAGCCAATTTTAACGGGCAATGAAGGGGGAGAGCAAAGTGATGATATTTTATCGGCTGAAGAGATCGGCGAGTTTTACGACAACTACCTGAGTAAAATTGCCTATAACGTGGCCTATACGCCTATGGGTTATCCACATTTAGGTACAATCACATCCGGGTATGGGCACCGCGAAAACCCTTTTAGTGGTGAAAATGTGGAGACACATAAAGGACTTGATATCAGGGCCAATTATGGCGACATTGTTAAATGTACAGCGAACGGTAAGGTGATTTTTGCTGGAAGGCGTGGTGGTTATGGCAATTGCATCGTAATTAAACATGGTAATGGTTTTGAAACCTACTATGGTCACCTTTCTAAAATTTTGGTAAAGGTAGATGAGGATGTGATTGCTGGCAATAACATTGGCAAAGCGGGTTCAACCGGGCGGTCAACTGGCCCTCATTTACATTATGAAGTGCATAAAAATGGTAAAGTTATAAATCCAAGATCCTTTTTAACCTTATAAGAAACATGTTCAAGAAAAACAATCAGATTAAAGACTTAAATCAACAAGAGATTTCGACTATCATAGGCCTCGGCTTTACCATTACAGGCGAACTAAAAGGAAAAGCAGTTATAAGGATCGATGGAACTGTAATTGGCAATGTAAATGTTGAAGGCGGTGTTGTTTTAGGTGAAAAAGGGATGATTAAAGGCGACATTCAAACAGGTTCAGCCATTATTTATGGAACCGTTAACGGAAATGTTAAAGCCCAAAACCTGGAAATAAAAAAGACAGGTAGGGTTAATGGCGATATTAAAACAGAGGCCATTGAGATTGAGCTAGGCGCACAATACAATGGAAAACTCGAAATGCACCAATCAGGCAAAACTGAAGATAAAGTAGCTGTAAAAGCGTAGGCCTCATTTATTGGTTGGTGTCTCACCAACCAACATAATCCAACTCAGCATTAACCACTAATGTAGCTTTCCAATTGCGAAATGGTCTGTTTTTGATCTGCAATGATAAACTTTACCACATCACCGATTGAAACCATTCCTTTTACTTCGTCGTTTTCTACAACTGGTAAATGACGGATGTGTTTATCGGTCATCAGCTCCATGCAGTAATCAATACTGTCGCTTAAATTAATGGTGATCGGACTGGCCGTCATCGCTTCTTTAATCAAGGTATCTTTTGATGATTTGCCTTGAAGGATGATTTTCCTGGCATAATCGCGTTCCGTAAAAATGCCATGAAGCCGATCATTTTCCATGACCAATACCGCACTGATGTTCTTTTCTGTCATTACTTTTAAGGCATCTAAAACAGAAATATTTTCTGATACCGAGATAATCCGTACCTGTTTGGTATCTAACAAGTGTTTTACGCTTTTCATAAAACTTAATTTGGTTATAACAATTTAAGAAATAATTAGCTGTAAATCAAAGTTTTATTTTATGTTGTTCTCAGCTTTACAAACAACGCACAGTTTTATATATGCTAAACCTGGCAGGAATGGCAGCCTCCGTCCCGATTTTACATCGGGATTCATTGGAGCTATGATATATGGCAGGACCGAAGCTGAGCTAAGAACTATAGGACTTGCTTTTCAAAAAATAGCTAAGACATGAAGTATTGGGACTTGTAGTGAAAATAGAAGTACTATTTTACAATCTGTAAACTTGCTTGTACTTTTAATTATTTGGCTTTCACAAAGGGATGTGGTAACTTTGCATTTCATTTTAAAACAAATAATTATGTCATCAGTAGAGACTTCTTATATCCCTTACAAAGTTAAGGACATTTCACTGGCAGAATGGGGCCGTAAAGAAATCGGATTAGCCGAAGCAGAAATGCCAGGTTTAATGAGTTTACGTAAAGAATTCGGTCCAACACAACCGTTAAAAGGTGCGCGCATTGCAGGTTGTCTGCACATGACCATCCAAACGGCTGTATTAATCGAAACATTAACTGCACTGGGTGCTGAAGTTACCTGGTCATCTTGCAATATTTTTTCTACTCAGGATCACGCTGCTGCTGCAATTGCTGCTGCTGGTATTCAGGTTTATGCCTGGAAAGGTTTAAACGAAGAAGAATTCGATTGGTGTATTGAGCAAACTTTACACTTCGGTCCGGAGCAACAACCATTAAACATGATTTTGGATGATGGTGGCGATTTAACCAATATGGTTTTTGACAAATACCCTGAGCTGATTGCAGCTATTAAGGGTTTGTCAGAAGAAACTACAACTGGTGTTCACCGTTTGTACGAAAGAATGAAAAACGGAACATTGCACTTACCTGCAATTAACGTTAACGATTCGGTTACTAAATCTAAATTCGATAACAAATACGGATGTCGTGAGTCATTGGTTGATGCGATCCGTCGTGCAACTGATGTAATGATGGCTGGTAAAGTGGCTGTTGTTTGTGGTTATGGCGATGTGGGTAAAGGTTCTGCAGAATCTTTAAGCTCGCAAGGTGTACGTGTTATTGTTACCGAAATTGATCCGATCTGTGCTTTACAGGCTGCAATGGAAGGTTACGAAGTTAAAAAATTAGCTACTGCAATTAAAGAAGCTGATATCGTAGTAACCACTACCGGTAATTGTGATATCGTTCGCGAGCAACATTTCAGAGCATTAAAAGATAAAGCGATTGTTTGTAACATCGGTCACTTCGATAACGAAATTGATATGGCTTGGTTAAATGGCAATTATGGCGATACCAAAGTGGAGATTAAACCTCAGGTTGATAAATACACCATTGATGGTAAAGATGTAATCATCCTGGCCGAAGGTCGTTTGGTTAACTTAGGTTGCGCAACTGGTCACCCAAGTTTTGTAATGAGTAACTCATTCACCAACCAAACTTTGGCTCAATTGGAGCTTTGGACCAACACTGGTGCTTACGAAAACAAGGTTTATACTTTGCCTAAACATTTAGATGAAAAAGTAGCACGTTTACACTTAGAAAAAATCGGTGTAGAATTAGATGTTTTGGATCAACACCAGGCTGATTATATCGGTGTACCGGTAGAAGGTCCTTTCAAAGCAGATACATACAGGTACTAGTTCAGTTTACAGTTTTCAGTTCGCAGTAACTGAAATTTAATAATATCAAAGGGATGTGCAAATTGCATGTCCCTTTTTTTATTCCCTCCGATTCATTGGAGGAGTGCCTGCAAGGCGGGGTGTCACTAAGTCTGGGTGAGTCTCCTATTTTTTGAAAACGTTGGTTCCTGTTCTCTTCGGAGGTTTCAGTCCTGCTGTACACTTTATCCCGATAGAAGAATCGGGATGTTCGTTTCCATCAGGTTTATTTTACAAAGAATTGTGGTTCTTTCGCCCTTGAAAACTTACATTTGAAAAAAGAAGAAATGATGAAAAAGTTAATATTTGCTTTAATTCTTTGTGTATTTGCGTTTTCTGTAAATGCCCAAACCACGCCTCAAAAAGCTGCATCAGCAAAAGTAATCACCAAACAAACGGTAGATATTGCTTGCGGCGAATGCCAGTTTAAAATGAAAGGTAAAGACTGCGAGTTAGCAGTAAAAATAGATGGTAAATCTTATTTTGTTGATGGAAAAGGGATTGATGATTTTGGCGATGCCCATGGCGAACATGGTTTTTGCAACGCCGTGAGCAAAGCGGAAGTTACTGGCGAAATCGTGAACAACCGCTTTAAGGCGAAAGAAATAAAGTTATTGCCGGTTAAGAAATAGTTTTACCGCAAAGAAGGCAAAGTTTTTCGCAAAGATGCGCTAAGGATGATTTAAAACTATTTGAACCTAGCTTTGTGTTCTTTGTGCCTTTTTGTGTGCGCTTTGTGTTTAAAAATGCAGTAGATGTTTTAAGGTGAAAGAAATAAAGTTATTGCCAGTTAAGAAGTAGGTTTACCGCAAAGAACGCAAAGCTTTTCGCAAAGAGGCGCTAAGAATGATTTAAAACTATCTGAACCCAGCTTTGTGTTCTTTGTGCCTTTTCTTTGTGCTCTTTGCGGTTAAAAAGCAGGCTATTCAAATTCCTTTTCTAGCCCCTCTCTTAAATCGAAAAGTAGCCATTGTTTGCTTTTCACATCTGCCTGTCTGGTTTTTAGCAACTGGATGAAATCTTTCACCCCGATTTCTTCATTCCCGTTGCCGTGGATCAATACAATACTGCCCGTATTCGGCTGTTGTCCTTTTGCCAGCCAGGCATCACTGCCAATAGGAATTAATCCGTAGGCCTCGATCTTTTCTACAATGGTCTTATCCGATACCAAGCCGGGGAAACGGAAAAATACAGATGGCGTTAAACCATTTTTGAGCATCAGTTTTTCATTCTCCAATACCTCGACATCTAAATTGGTTCCAGAGGCCAATAGAAAGTTTTCAGCTAAGGGTAACTTATTTACTTCGTGGTTGTAGGTATGGTTTACCCAGGTGATATTTAGTTCCTTTTTCTCTACCAGACTTTTCAGCCAGTTCAAGTCATCTTGATGTTTCAGCATCCATTTGCCAGAAACAGAAATCGCGAGTGGCGCAGGCTGTTCTATCTTTTTAAATTCATCAAAAACAGATTGAAAAATAATCCTGTCTAAAGCCTTGTGCGAGGGACAAAGGTCGATCGTTAAGGTAATCCCCTTTTCGTTCGGGATGGCATGATCTATCCCTGCATTTTGAAGCTGTAGATCTTTAGCTGCCGCTGCTTCTATTGATTTAATATAAGCTGTGTTTTTGAAAATCGCCAATACATTTTGAAACTGTAAGCTGCTTGTGGTATAATTACTGGCCAGATCTACTTTGTTATCTAAAGTTTCTGGATTCACCAGCAATAAATATTTTTGATTATTTGCGGAAAAACTTCTAACTGCAATCAGCTTTTCGTTATCGCGGGCGGCTGTAGCAAAGTTTACCTTGTAGCGTTTGATATCATCAAAATTTTGTGCAAAAACTTTAATACTAAAAAAGCAAATGGAAAAAATAATGAGAAGCAATGATTTAGATAACTTCATATTTCCTTATTTAAAATCTTTCTAATTTAAGCCAAATCCATTATCTTTACAAACATCGCCATGAACAAAGAAAAAGTAAAATTATGGTTTAAGCGGGTGGGGCTGGTTGGGTTTTTATTCTTCCTGATTAAAGGATTAATATGGCTTGTAGTTTTCTACTTTATTGGCAAAAACGTTACCTAAATAGTTCATTTGTTCACTGGTCATTCGTTTATTAATGCCATACCAATTACATAATTAGTCTTCTAAGTCAAGCGTCATCCTGATCCGATAGCTATCGGATTTGTTTCAGGATCTGTTTCGAAAGTATTCCAAAACTTTTCTATCTAAAAGTAAATAACATATTCGCGAGGAAATTCCACACAAAAACAATCACTATTGCAAAGAATTTGGCTACGTAAAAATTGGTTCCGTTTTTCCTTTGGTGGAACAGGTAAATGATAAAGGTGTTTAGTCCTAAACCGATTAAACTCACCACTAAAAACTTGCTAAATTCGGTTCCCCAATGCGTATTGGTACTTTCGAAAGTCCAAACCCGGTTAATCAGATAATTATTGGTTACCGCCAAAGTAAAGCCGATGGCATTAGAAATATATTTATTTATTTTAATCTTTTCCTTACACAACCAGGTCGCGCCGAAATCTATTGCCATCCCGAGGAAACCTGTTAATCCAAATTTTAAAATGCGGAAGAATAAATCCATGTTAATGTATTTTAACCAAATAAAATCGCTCTAAAACCTGAGGGCGTGTTTTTGCGTTTAAAAATTTACCTGTGAGTTTGGTGGTATGAAAATATTCAAACGATTTTAGAACTTCAGCATGGTATTCACTTTTCAATTTTGTTAATTCCTGTTCTGGAATGTATATAACCAAGTCTTTTAGGTGCTTTGATTTGTCGAGATCGGTATAATTATGAATATATTTTACTTCACCAGGGGCATAAAAATCAAAAGAAAACGCATCTATATAATTTAATACTGCAGGTTTAGCAGTAGGGTAATTTTGCTTTAACCAATTACCTGCCTGCATACCCGATTGATATTTTAAAAGGGCCGGGTAGAAAAAAATGAAGAGAAATATCATTAAACCAACAGATAAAAATGCACTTCTGGCAATGATGGTTTCCAATAAAATGCCTTTAAATAGTAAGAAAGAGATGGCGAGAACAACAATCAGGATGCCGATAATTAAATATGGGCTTTCAAATCCAAAGAAAAAGGCTAAGACAGAAAGTAAGGCAATAACCAAAATGAAAATGATGTTCTGTATAATGAAGAAGGTTTTTAAACCGTTGCCACCAAGCTTCCTTAAGTACAAGGCTGTGATGATCGAAAACTGAGGAAAGATGATCAATATATAATGCGGCAACTGAAATTTAGAAAGCGAAAAGATCAGAAAAGTAACCGCTGCACTTGCCCAGATCATAATGCTTTCGGGCGCTAAAGCTATTCTATTTTTTCTTTTGAATAGATTTACAACGGCCGTATAAAATAATACAGACCAAGGAAGGAATGCCCAAAGGGTAGTGTGTAGAAAAAAGGAAATATCCCCTTTGCCTTTAATTGGACCATTGTTAAAAAACCTTCCGAACTGACTGTCCCAAAAGAAAAATTTTAAACCCGAAACACCGGTTCTTTCAAAAACGATTTTTTCGGGATGCAGATCGAATTGTGTGTAAAGTGAATACAGCTCAGGGGTAATAAAAATAAAAATCAAAAGAATGGCGATATACCATTTTGGTTTTAAAAGCTGACGGTACTGTTTTGTAAGCAACCAGTAGATAATAAAACCGGCAAATACAGGAATCAATACAAAAATTCCTTTGATCAATATCGCGCAGGCCGCAAAAAATGAACCTGCTACAATGTGCCAGAAAGAATTTTGATGTGCTTTATAATAATGGTAAATAGATGCTAATGTAAAAGTGGTAATATAAATTTCGGCCCTAACATCAAATGTAGAGGTGATGATATGCAAGGCACTTAGAAAAATTACCGCACTGATCAATCCGGTTTTTTCATCGTATATATCTTTGGCTAATTTGTATAAATACCACGCACCCAGTAAACCGAACAGAAATGATGGTAACTTATAGGCGAAGGATGAGATTCCAAAAATTTTAAAGGATGCTGCAGAAATCCAAAAAGTGAGGTGAGGTTTGTCCAACCAGTCGGCCCCACGGCCATAAAGGTTAAACCAATCTTTAAACAGGATGATGTTTTTAGACATGGAAGCATACAATGCGCCATCGGGCTCCATCACGCCACCAAAAAGTGCTGGTATACTCGCAATTGCAAGTAAAACGATCAGGAATTTATATAGTGTTGTATCTTTTAAGTTCATTTACAAGAAGCAAATATGAGCAAAAAAAAGTCAAATTTTTTTAAGGTTTAAGATTAACAGAGGCAAAGCCTTATCTTTGCTTCATGACAAAGTTATCGGTTAATATCAATAAAATTGCTACACTTCGCAACAGTCGCGGGGGTAATAATCCTGACCTGGTTAAGGTTGCATTAGATTGCGAACGTTTCGGTGCACAGGGAATTACCGTGCATCCAAGACCTGATGAACGCCATATCCGTTACCAAGATGTTTACGATTTAAAGGCTGTTATTGCGACAGAATTTAATATTGAAGGAAATTGCAGAGAAGATAAATTTGTTGATCTGGTTTTGGCCAACAAACCTGCTCAGGTTACATTAGTGCCTGATGCCGAAGGTCAGATTACTTCAAACCACGGTTGGGATACGGTTAAACATAAAGACTACCTGAAAGAAATGGTTGCCGTTTTCCAGAAAGAAGGCATCCGCGTTTCTATTTTTGTAGATCCGGTTGTAGAAATGGTTGAGGGTGCTGTGGAAACCGGAACAGACCGGATTGAATTATATACCGAGGCTTATGCACATAATTATTTTGCCGATCGCGAAAAGGCAGTAGTGAGTTACATTGCTGCGGCACATCATGCCAACAAATTAGGCTTGGGAATTAACGCGGGGCATGATCTGGATTTACACAACCTACATTATTTTGCGCAGAGCATCCCAGGTTTATTAGAAGTTTCAATTGGTCATGCGTTAATTAGCGATGCACTTTATTTAGGTTTGGAAACCACCATTCAGAAATATTTACAACAATTGGTTTAGTTTTTAACCACAAAGTACACTAAGAAGTGCACAGAGAAACAGAGCCTCTGCGTACTCGGTGAAAGACTCTTTTCCTCTGTGGTTAGATAATATAAATATGTTAAAAGGAATTCTCCTTGTTTTTTTTGGTGCCTGCAGTTTTGGTATCCTCTCTACTTTTGTTAAACTGGCTTATCATGAAGGTTATACGCTGGGTGATGTTACAGGGGCTCAGGCTTTCTTTGGTGCCGTAATTTTATGGGTACTATTTTTCTTTCAAAGCAGAACCGCTGGTTATAAAGCCAAAACAATTATCATTAAAACACCTTGGTGGAAAATGGTGCTGGCAGGAACATGTACTGGATTAGTGAGCGTGTTTTATTATCAATGTGTAAAACTTGTGCCAAATTCGGTAGCCATCATTTTGTTAATGCAGTTTATCTGGATGAGTATTTTAATGGAATACCTCGTCTTTAAAAAGAAGCCCACAGGCTTACAGCTCCTGGCAATCCTGTTGGTCTTAGCTGGAACTGTTTTGGCCAGCGGAATGGCTGAAACAAGTATCAAGACCATGGATTTAAAAGGGATTGGTTTCGGTTTGTTGGCTGCAATTTCTTATGCAGGCTTTTTGCTACTGAGTGGCCGGATTGGAAATGAATACGCTCCATTGCAAAAAAGTGCCTTGATGATTACCGGTGCCTGTATATTGATCTTCATTATTTTTCCGCCAATATTCTTGTTTAACGGTGCTTTAAATGGTAGTTTATTAAAATGGGGATTGATTATCTCCGTTTTCGGTACGGTTATTCCGCCTTTATTCTATGCAGAAGGCGTACCCAGAATTGGAACAGCCATAAGTTCGATATTAAGCGCCGCAGAGTTGCCCGTTGCTGTGATGATGGCGGGTTTTGTGTTACAAGAGCAGGTATCGTTTTTAAGGTGGGTTGGCGTTGTGGTAATTTTATCAGCGATGGTTTTGCCGAATTTAAAATATCTAAAAAAGAARTAATCTCGTTTTTACCACAAAGTACACAGAGTGAAGGCACAGAGGGCACAAAGCCGGGCCATTATTTTTAACAATTAAGGATGTAGGGTGCCTGAARTCTCTGTTCTCTCTGYGAAAACTTAGTGCACYCTGTGGTTTATATTGGTAGCATATCAAAAAATTAAATATCTTTAAAAAAGCATAAAGCATATACACATGAAAAAACTTACTATTTATATTTTATCCTTTATCATCGTCGGATTAGCCGCATGTAAAACCAAAACGACCATCAATCAGGACGAAGCTGCTGAGGTAATTACAGATTATTTAAAAGCCAATCCCGAATATAAAACCGCCAGGTTTAATTTTGGGGAGATCAAATTCAACAGCACAAACGACATGTTCGAGCTTGGGAAATATAAATCCTTAGCGAGTAAAGGTCTGGTTTCATTAAGTTTAAAGGAAGCAAAGAAAAAATTCTTATCGAAAGATAGCAGTTACGTTTATCAGATCACTTTAACCGATAAAGCAAGTCCGCTGGTGTTGAAACAGGATGGTGATAAGGCAACCGTAAAAGTTGTAGAATATGTTTTAGCCGATGAAAAGCCTGTAGATTTTGCACAGGTAAATTCCAGTACAGCCAAAGTTACGGTATCACTTAAAATGACAACAACAGATTTCGAACCCTTTGATAAAGACGCCAATAAAAACAGCAACTTCATTACCAAAACCTATAAATTAAAGCTGAGTAAAGACGAGGGTTGGAAGGTGCAGAAATAAGTTGAAAGAATAAAGCTAAAAGCCTAATCCCTATTGCGCCCTGTAACCTCTGTTTCTTGYAGGGCCCGATGTTTTTAAACCCGACAGCAGCGAAAATCCTTTTTGTTTGCAGTAATCTTCAGTATGACAAGAGAGTAGCAAAAAGATTGTAGCAAATGGCGGGAACAAAATGAATTTTAGCATAGCCATTGCTTTTCAAACCTATATGATATGCAAAAATTAATTACGAATTCTTTTTCCGCAGATAGGTTTTAAGCTTCTTAAAAAGATCTTCTTTTTTAGGCCTTTCCTTACCGCTATGTGTTAAATTGTTGTCGTAATGGTTTAGCAGTTCTGCAGCATAATCTTTTTGAGCTTGATTACCCGACCTTAATACCTCGATAAACCGAACGGCATTGTGATTTAAGGTGCTGTTAAATGAAACGGCATAGTATTCACTCCGTTCCGATGGATTTCTATTTTTATTGTTTTCCTCGGCGCCATTTTCTGCAAAGTAATCGGCATGAAGAATAAGCGGGTTTAATTTTTTCAATCTCTTAGTACCTTTACGCTCATTCCTCCATGGATGTTCTTTTTTATAGAGTTGGGCAAGCAGAAAATCTTTTTTCCAAAGGGTAATCTGGTGCGACATTAAATAATCTGATGCCTCATTATCGATCTCCGCAATATTAAATCCTTCGATAAAATTAATGGTTTCTTTCGTTTTGTAAACGCCAGAACTATGGAGTTTAACCTGTTGCCAGCCATTTTTAGTCGCCTGTTCGAACAGTACTGTAAAGAACCTAGGATTTACGGGTTTGCTTAACCACATATCTTCCTGGAAATAGAGTACATATTCTTCGTTTATATTACTTAACAGCGTTACCAGGCGATCGGCCCATTCGCCGTTGCCCGATTTGATGTTTGTAAAGCCATTCACATCTGCGTTTTTTACTTCTGTAGCGAAATAATAATTACATGGTATTTTAAAATCCCAGTTTTCTGAGAAAGTGTAATCAAAACCTTTATAAAGAAATTCGTAACTATCGCAGGCATGAACTAAAAGTGCGACGTTATTTTTGCAAGTTGACATAAAAGAACACAGGTAAGTAGGTTTCAAATTTACGGAAATGCTTTTTTTCTTTCCTTTGGTAGCTGATATTTTACGTTGTAGCTACTTATTGATTCGGCTCAACAGGATGCAAAAAGACTGAAGTTAACCATGGCGACAAACTTAAATTTCGGAAGAGCCATCGCTTTCCTAATAATGGGTTAATCAAATAAAAATGAACAAACGTTTGTCTTTTAGTTTGTGCATAAAATCTACCTATTTTGTCGCTTTTAACCGCAAATAATACTCCTTTTTTACACTGATATATAGCAAAATACAGCTTCGTTTTTGCTACCTTTGCACGCAAATTTATTATTCATACCGCATGAGCTTAAATATCCATTACAAGGAAGATTTTCAAAATCGTCATATTGCACCAAATGAGGCAGATACAGTCGAAATGTTGCAAGCTGTTGGCGTAAATTCTATTGATGAGCTGATTGAACAAACTGTTCCGACGGCAATTAGGTTAAAACAGCCGTTAAACTTGCCTGCAGCGAAATCAGAAACTGAATATCTTGGTGCTTTAAAACAAACTTCATTGTTGAATAAAGTTTTCAAAAGCTTTATCGGACAGGGTTATTATGATACTATTACCCCGGGTGTAATTTTACGTAACGTATTCGAAAACCCAGGATGGTACACACAATATACACCATATCAGGCAGAAATTGCACAGGGCCGTTTGCAGGCTTTGTTAAATTTCCAAACGATGGTTATCGATTTAACCGGAATGGAAATTGCCAATGCATCTTTATTGGATGAAGGTACTGCTGCTGCTGAAGCGATGTTTATGCAATATAGCTTGCGTAAAAATCAGGCTGCTAAAAAGTTCTTCGTTTCTGAATTGCTTTTCCCTCAAACGATCGATATTTTAAAAACACGTGCTAATCCTTACGGTATTGAACTGGTGATCGGAAGTCATTTAGATTTCATAGCCGCTGAAGATTTCTTTGGTGCAATTGTTCAGTATCCAGCAGGAAACGGTGAAGTTTTCGACTACAAAGACTTTGCATCGGCATTGCACAATCAAAATATTAAATTAACTGTAGTTGCCGATATTTTAAGCTTAACCTTATTAACGCCTCCGGGCGAATGGGGAGCTGATGTGGTAGTAGGTACTACACAACGTTTAGGTGTACCAATGGGTTTTGGTGGGCCACACGCTGCATTTTTCGCAACTAAAGAAGAATATAAACGTAACATCCCAGGTCGTATTATCGGTGTAACCATTGATAGTCATGGCGATTATGCTTTACGTATGGCTTTGCAAACCCGCGAGCAGCACATCCGTAGAGATAAAGCAACATCAAACATCTGTACCGCACAGGCATTATTGGCGATTATGGCCGGTTTTTATGCCGCTTACCATGGTCCGAAAGGATTAAAAGCTATTGCAGAACGTACTCACGGATTGGCCATCAGCTTAGCTTCTACGTTGAAAGGTTTAGGCTTTGAGCAGTTAAATTCTGCTTATTTCGATACGATCCGTTTCGATTTAGGCGATTTAAAAGGTGGTATCCATTCTGGATGTATCGATAACGAAATCAACTTAAATTATTTTGGTAACGTCGCAACTATTTCGTTCGATGAAACCAGCACTTTCGAAGATGTAGCTTTAATTGCTAAAATCTTTGCTAAAGTTAAAGCTATTGCTGCCGATCAGGTTGAAGTGGTAGAAAATGTAGAAACGGTTATCCCTGCTTCATTACAACGTACCTCAGCTTATTTAACACACCCAATCTTTAACGCACATCACTCAGAGCATGAAATGTT
Organism: Pedobacter sp. 01N416; assembly: GCF_056399685.1. Lineage (NCBI taxonomy): Bacteria > Pseudomonadati > Bacteroidota > Sphingobacteriia > Sphingobacteriales > Sphingobacteriaceae > Pedobacter > Pedobacter sp. 01N416. Next base: position 8,308 of record NZ_JBFTRT010000007.1, on the reverse strand, counting down.
GCGTTATATCAAATCATTAGAAGCAAAAGATTTATCGCTTTGCCACTCGATGATTGCTTTGGGTAGCTGTACCATGAAATTAAATGCAACGGCAGAGATGATTCCGGTTACCTGGTCTCACTTTGGTCGCATCCACCCGTTTGCACCTGCTGATCAGGTATTGGGTTACTATTCGGTTTTCAATGAGCTTGATAAATGGTTAAGTGAAATTACCGGATTTGCCGCAATGAGTTTACAACCAAATGCTGGTGCTCAGGGCGAATATGCAGGTTTAATGGTTATCCGTGCTTATCACCACGATAGAGGCGATTTCCACCGTAATGTGGCGTTAATTCCTGCTTCGGCACACGGAACAAACCCTGCTTCTGCTGCAATGGCCGATATGAAAATTGTTGTAGTAAAATCTTTAGAAAACGGTAATATCGATGTTGAAGATTTAAAAGCGAAAGCAGAATTACACAAAGACAACTTATCGTGTTTGATGGTAACTTACCCATCTACTCACGGTGTGTTCGAAGAAAGCATTATCGAAATCTGCGAAACCATTCACGCTAATGGTGGACAGGTATATATGGATGGTGCTAATATGAATGCACAGGTTGGTTTAACAAGTCCGGCCAATATCGGTGCCGATGTTTGTCACTTAAACTTACACAAAACTTTCTGTATTCCTCACGGTGGTGGCGGTCCAGGTATGGGCCCAATCGGTGTGGCGAAACACCTGGTTCCTTATCTTCCAGGTCATGCCGTGGTTGATATTGATAAAGGAAAATCTATTTCCGCAGTTTCATCTGCACCTTGGGGTTCGGCTTCGATTTTGATTATCTCTCATGCATATATCGCAATGATGGGTGCTGAAGGATTGACCAATGCTACTAAATATGCTATTTTAAACGCAAACTATATGAAAGCGCGTTTGGAGCAACACTATCCGGTGCTTTATTCAGGTGCTCAAGGCCGTTGCGCACATGAGATGATTTTAGATTGCCGTTCGTTCAAAGCTTTCGGAATCGAAGTAACTGATATCGCAAAACGTTTAATGGATTATGGTTTCCACGCACCAACGGTTTCTTTCCCGGTTGCGGGTACTTTAATGGTTGAGCCTACCGAATCGGAGCCTAAACATGAGTTAGACCGTTTCTGTGATGCCTTAATCGCGATTAAAAACGAAATTACCGCTGTAGAAAATGGTACTTTAGATAAAACTGATAACCCATTAAAAAATGCACCTCATACGGTTTCGGTAATTACCGCTAACGAATGGGATCATGCATATAGTCGTCAAACAGCTGCGTTTCCACTTCCTTATGTGTTAGAGCGTAAGTTCTGGCCTTCAGTTGGTCGTGTTAACGATAGCCATGGTGATAGGGCATTAATCTGTGCTTGTCCGCCGATTGAGAGTTACTTAGAAGAGATCGTTCCTTAATAAGGTAGAAGGCGGGAAGGTAGAGGGTTTAAGGTTTTCCTTTCCATCGCCTTAATTACTCCCAATCGTCATTGCAAGGAGGTACGACGAAGCAATCTATTTAGATAAATCATCTGCAAGTTTTATGGATTCATTTCATAAGGCTTGCAGATTTTTTTTTTGGAAATGAATGTCACTTTTTCATCGGAGGCGGCAGTCCTGCCATTCACTTCAATCTTTTTGTGGTTTCTGCTCTCGTTATCGTCATTGCTAGGAGAAACAACGAAGCAATCTTTTACTGTAAGTGCAAACAAAAAGGATTTTCGCTACTGTCAGGTTTATAAAGGAGGGGACTGGGTGGGAAACCAATTCAGAACGAGCGGTATTTAACTTAGCGGGTGCAATAATATAAATCGCGGGTAAGTTAATATAAATCACGGGTGGGTTAATGTAAATCGCGGGTGCGTTATTATAAAAATAAGGTCCGTTATTGTAAAAAGCGGATGCATTAATATAAAAGCCAAACGCAGTAATATAAAAAGCGGGTGCTTTATTTATAATTTAAAGACCAGCTGCTTTTGATCCCATTTCATCGGCTTCTTTTTCTAAATCAGCATCGTCGTTAACTGTTATATCGGAATTTAATTGTGTTGTTGGTTTAACTCTACCTTGTTTTTGCTGTACCACATGCCATGCCTCATGCGGTAAATGCGCTTCTTCATTAGCAGCTAAATGAACATCAGTACCATTCGCATAGGCCAAAGCATTTAATTGTGCAGGTTTATCCGAATTCAGATGTACCGTCACTCCATTCATCGAAATGCCCGAATTGCTTCAATGCCATTTTTTAAATTATCGGGTAGATTTTTTTTTGCCATGATTTAGTTGCCGATTTCAATGCCTTTATAGATCAAGGATTCTTCTTATTTTAATAAACCTTCAGAATTTACATTGTATCCTAAAATTTTAATCTGGTCGTTTTCTGCAGTTAAAGTAACTGTTTCTTTTGCTTGAAATTTTGCCCTTTCTACAATATAATAAAGCACGTAACGCGCTGATGCATTCGAACCTCTTATCACTTTCGTTTCCCAGTGATCTAGTTTTTTGCTTTCTATCTCGCCCAGCTTGTTGGCAGTTCCGGTTAAATAATCATTTAATTTTTGTGCGTTGGTTACTGCTTTAAATTGATTGCTAAGAAGATGGCTTAGATTTTTCAAATCATTTTTCTCAACAAAAGTATAAAACTGATCCGCTACTTTCTCCGCATCTTTTTTATCTTCCTCGCGGTTTAAATAAGTGCTGTTGAAATTACAACTGCTTGCAATAAGTAATAAGCTGAATAAATATAATGAAGCGTAAATTTTATTTTTCATGAGCATTTAATATTATTTTCTAAATATAGAAGATTATTTTTTCTATGAACAGTATAGAATAAAATTAAGCATGATAGGTAGGTAATAAATATTTGCATTTTTTAGGCGATGCCAAGGAAACCCTCTACCTTAAACCTTCCGCCTTCTATCTTTCTATATTCACATTAAAAAGTAAACAAATTAAACCATTGCTATATTTCTGCAGTCAATAGAATGATTTTAAATAAATCCGATTATTTTTGAAAAAACTTAACATAGGTCAATAACAAGAGATCGGGAGTTAATCTATATTTGTATCAAATTATAAAAAACCAGAAAATGAAATTAAAAATTAGCTCAATTTTTTTATTAGTGGCAGTTGTAGCATTGTCAGCTTTTAAAAACCCTACTAAACCAGTAACTTATACTGTAGATGCAGCAAAATCAACCATTACTTGGGTTGGTAAAAAAGTAACAGGTTCTCACAACGGAACTGTAGCTTTACAATCAGGTACCTTAGCCGTTAACGGTAAAAGTGTAACTGGTGGTACATTTGTAATTGATATGGCTTCAATTAAAGATGCTGATGGAAGCGCTAAATTAGAAGGTCACTTAAAAGCAGACGATTTCTTCGGTACAACTAAATTCCCAACTTCAACTTTCGTAATTACTAAAGTTGCTGGTTCAGGATCAAACGTAACTGTATCAGGTAATTTAACCATCAAAAGTATTACTAAACCATTAAGCTTCCCTGCAACTGTAACGGTTAATGCAGATGGTACAGCTTCGGCTTTAGCAGGTAAAATCGTTGTTGATAGAACTAAATATGACATCAAATACGGTTCTAAATCATTCTTCGATAGCATTGGCGACAAAGCAATCGATGATAACTTTGAATTAGCTGTTAAATTGGTAGCTAAGAAATAAACTTCACTCAACCCTCCCCTTAATGGAAGGACTTGAAATGCAAAAGGTCTCGATATTTATCGGGACCTTTTTTGTTATGTGCCAGCTGAAGCGGGCAACAATGAATGATTGGTAAGTAAATCAGGTGAAGATGAATTTGATTGTGGTTCGGCTTTAGCCAACCACGATTTAAGAAAATAATAAATCGCCTTTTAGCCTCAGTATACTAAATCCACCATAGGTCTGTTTCCCCTAAACCCTAAACCCTAAACCCTAAACCCTAAACCTACCTAATCCTAAATCCACCTTCAATTGCATCAACAAAACCAGTTGCAGCACTTTTACCATGGTAGAATAAACATTCCCAGTTTTCCTCAGCAGCACTTTTACCAAATTCTTTGCGTAATTCCATCGCCTTGCGACCATCGAAATCGTATTTGGCAATAAAATTTTTAACCAGTTCTTCTGGCTCGGGTAGCACGTCACCTCCAAAAAATATCTTTTGTTTACCTTCGGTTAAAAGGAAAACCTGGTGGTTGGGACAGTGTGCACCCGTAAATTCGTAAGAAATGGTTTCATCTAATGCGCCATCGCCCTCTACAAATTTTAATTGTGCATTGCGTTGTACAAAATCGAAAATATCGGTATGGTAAGAAGATGAAGTGCTGCTAAATGCTGTTTCCCATTCGCCTCGGTTAATTACATATTCAGCATCAGGGAAACTTAATTCAACTTTATCGTTGCCTTGTTTGTGAATCATGCCCCCAGAATGGTCGTAGTGTAAGTGCGACATTAACACCTTGGTTACATCAGTAGGATCGAAACCTGCATTGCGGATGTTTTTATGCAAAATCAGTTCGCCATGGTCATCACTAAATCCTAAACCCGTATCAAAAAGTACGAGGTCGTTTTTCAGCTCAACCAAAAAAGGCTGAACGTTAATGAATAGCGATGCGGGTCTGTCTTTAAAATGATGTATGGCGGGGTCGAAAGGAACAAATTTCTTTGTTGCATCAACAGAATAAGTACCTTCGAATAGGGTGTGAACTTGCAAAATGTATTAAATTTAATTGTTAAGGTTTGAAGACTTTTTGATTTCTGAGATTATGTAACTCATTACAGATTTTACAATACTATTTACTTGTAGAGTTGTATAAAATTTACCATAAGCTAATTCCATGAGGTTTAATGCTTGGTGTTCATCATGAGCTTGATAGGAATTTTCATCGAAGTATATGTCGAGATTATATTTAATATTTATTTCCTTCTTAGAATTTTTTAATGTTGCACATTCGAAATATAAATGACAGGTATTAATTTTAAAATCATTTAAAGTTACGGTGGATAATTCCGCTTTTTCAATATCAATCCCCCAATTTTCTTCATCAGAATTTACATAATCGATAGTAATCCAGCTATGAAACTCATTAAAAAGGTTCTACCATTACCATCATCAAATGGATGAATTCGTACAAAACGGTAATGTAAAAGAGCCGCTAAAAGAACTGGGTTTTCTTTTTCGTTATTTTCATTAAACCAGGCCACCAATTCGGCCATTTCATTTGAAACATCAGCTGGGGCAGTATAATGGAAAATTTCCCCATTCGAAAGCCTTACTGAATTTGGTGTTTTTTTGTATTCACCTGGTATAATCTGCTTACGCGTATCTTGTCCATCTGCTGTTATGGCATCTTTCCAAAAAGGTTTAACCAAGATTTTTGCATTTAAATCTCTTATGAAATTTTCCAATAAAGGTCTTTCTGTTTCGGCTGCTTCTTCCTGGATCATGCGCAAAGCAACATCATGTGCCTGCATTTCCTGATACTCACGATAATCGTGCGTTCCTTCTGTTTGATCAAAAATTAATAATAACTCCGTTTCCCCATAGGTTAGGGTATTGCCTTCTAAATGATTGGAATTAAAATTAAATTCTAAACGAAACTTCTTATCAAGCTTAGTTTGATTTTCAGCGCTTAAAGGCTTTAAAGAATTAAGCAGTTCTGATTTTTCTTTAATTTCGGATAGCAAGTTTTTAGAAAGCATGGCAAAGATTTAACTTTTAATGAAAGATGTTAAATTAAGAATAATCTATAAACAAAGGTAACAATCTAAACTTGAGTATTTGTTTTGGTAAAAGCTTGGATACTTCCTTTTTTTGTAAAATATGATGCTTAAATTTCAGGCATGAATCTCCGAATCTTAATTTTTATGCTGGCTTGTAGTTTTTCGATACAGCTAAAAGCACAGCAAAAACCAAACGTAATTATTGTATTGGCTGATGATATGGGTTATGCTGACATTTCTTGTTATGGAAGTCCGCTGATCAAAACGCCATTTTTGGATGGAATGGCTACGAAAGGAATAAAAGCTACAAACTTCGTAACCACCTCACCAACCTGTACGCCATCGAGGGCATCTTTGCTCACCGGAAGATACTGTAGCAGGATGGATTTACCATGGCCAATAGGTCCGGGCGATAAACGTGGTATGCCTGAAGATGAAATTACTATTGCACAGATGCTTAAACAATCAGGCTATGCTACCGCTTTGGTCGGTAAATGGCATTTGGGCGATCATGGTGTTTCGCTGCCAAATAAAAAGGGTTTTGATGAGTTTTATGGGCTTTTATACAGCCACGATTATAGAGCGCCTTATGTTAAAACTGATACAACAATCAAGATATTTAGAAATACCAAACCAGAAATATATAAACCGCACGATAGCATTTTAACGAGTTCTTACACCCGCGAATCGATCAAATTCATTAAACAAAGTGCTACAGCTAAGAAACCATTTTTTCTCTACCTGGCGCAAAATATGCCACATTTGCCTGTTGCTTTTGCGGCACAAAAAAGTAGAAAAACACCTTCTGCCGGTGGTGAACTTGGCGATGTAATCGAAGATATGGACGCCGGTTTAGCTGCTATCTGGAAACAGGTTGTCGCTTCCGGACAGGCAGACAATACCATTTTTATCTTCACCAGCGATAACGGTCCGTGGATTAATGCGCCACAGCGCATGTACGAGGATGGTTATACCAAATTTTACCATGTTGGCTCCGCAGGAATTTTTAGGGGTTCGAAAGGGATCTCTTACGAAGGTGGCCATCGCGTTCCATTTATTGTGTATTGGAAAGGGCATACCCTTAACAATACCCAGTTAACCAAGCCCATTTCAAATCTGGATGTTTTTCCTACACTGGCCGAATGGACTAAGAGTAAATTACCTCAAAAAGTGTACGACGGGGAATCTATTTCAGCCTTGCTAACCAGTAAAAACAATACTAAACCTCACCGCCCGATTTATTACCACAATTATGTTTTAGAAGGCGTAAAAGATGGCGACTGGAAGTTGAGGATTACCAGAAAAGACAATAAAGAACTTACCGAACTTTACAATTTATCGTGGGATCCGGCAGAACGTGTGAATTTAATTGATGATGCAAAATATGCGAGTCAAAAGGCATATCTGATCAAGCTTTATCAAGAATATCCCGGAAATTCGAAGTAAAATTTAACTTTTTGTTTTTAAAGGTTTTGTTCGTCCACCTGTTAGATATTGCCTCCATCATATCCAATTAAAATGTATATTTACTGTTCGGAGACAGAATAAATGGAAAAAAGATGGGTGCTGGCATCAGATTGCAATGATGCTGCGATAACAAAAATAGCAGAACAACTTAATATAGATCGCTCACTTGCACAAATACTCGTACAACGGAATATTTGTGATTTCGATCAGGCCAAAGATTTCTTCAGGCCAGATCTTGACCATCTTCACGATCCTTTTTTAATGAAGGATATGGATGTTGCAATCGCCCGCATTGAAACTGCATTATCCAATCACGAAAAGATACTGATCTATGGCGATTATGATGTAGATGGTACAACTTCAGTTGCACTGGCTTTCAGTTTCTTTTCGCAGCTCACTAAAAACATCGAATATTATATTCCCGATCGCTATTTAGAAGGTTACGGCATTTCTACGGCAGGGATTGATTATGCCAATGAAAATGGGTTCTCTTTAATTATTGCCTTAGATTGTGGAATAAAATCTATCGATAAAATTGATTACGCCAACAATTTAGGTGTCGATTTCATTATCTGCGATCACCATTTACCTGGAGATGAACTACCTCAGGCTATTGCCGTTTTAGATCCTAAACGCGCTGATTGCCCATATCCTTTTAAGGAACTGGCCGGTTGCGGTATAGGCTTTAAACTTGCACAGGCATATGCGCAAAAACATCAGCTCCCTAAAGAAACTTATCTGCAGTATTTAGATTTGGTTATGGTAAGCATAGCTGCCGATATTGTTCCGGTAGTGGGGGAGAACAGGATTTTAGCCTATTACGGCTTAAAAAAATTGAATTCCAATCCATGCGAAGGTTTACGTGCCCTAATGGAAGTTTCGGGCAAAACCGAAAACTATAGCATTACCGATGTGGTTTTTACCTTAGGTCCGCGGATTAATGCCGCCGGAAGGATAGACCATGCTAAACATGCAGTTGCCATGTTGCTTTGCCAGGTAGATGGAAATGCATTAGAGCAGAGTGAACTGATTAATCTTAAAAATACTGAGCGTAAAACCTACGATCAGGACATTACCCGCGAGGCTTTGGCTTTAATTGGCGAAAGCGATATCC
>NZ_JBFTRT010000006.1:0-24640 GCF_056399685.1 Pedobacter sp. 01N416 | reverse complement strand
CTATCGGATCAGGGTGACGATCGCTTAAAACCTGTAATCTCGGTCTTTCTGACCTCCAACCTCAGACTATTTCTTCTTCTTAGACGCTTTGACCTCAGACTTCAAACTGCCGACCTCGGACTCTAAAGCCATTTCCTTTTTCAAAAACTTTCCGGTTAAACTGATCGGGTTCTGGATTAAACCTTCTGGTGTACCTTCGAATAAAATCCTTCCGCCACCAGCACCGCCTTCCTCGCCTAAATCGATCACCCAATCGGCAACTTTAACCACATCTAAATTGTGTTCAATTACCAAAATCGTATTTCCTTTATCAACCAGTTCTTGCAATACGCCTAAAAGCACATTAATATCTTCGAAGTGGAGCCCTGTTGTAGGCTCATCTAAAATATAGAAGGTTTTTCCGGTATCTTTTTTAGAAAGCTCTGTAGCCAATTTAACCCGCTGCGCCTCGCCACCCGATAAAGTAACCGATGATTGTCCTAAAGTGATATAACCTAAACCAACATCTTTCAATGTTTTGATCTTCCTATAGATGATCGGGATATTTTCGAAGAAATTACAGGCATCTTCGATACTCATATCCAGCACATCACTGATCGATTTTCCCCTGAAACGAACTTCTAAGGTTTCTCTATTATATCTTTTTCCACCACATTCTTCACAAGGCACCTGTACATCAGGCAAGAAATTCATCTCAATCACCTTTAAACCAGCACCTTGACAGGTTTCGCAACGGCCACCTTTTACGTTAAAAGAAAAACGGCCGGGTTTGTAACCACGGATTTTGGCCTCGGGCAGCTGTACAAACAAGTTTCTGATGTCGGAGAAGACTCCGGTATAAGTAGATGGATTAGAACGAGGTGTTCTGCCGATAGGTGCCTGATCGATTTCAATTACCTTATCAATTTCTTTCAATCCGTTAATTTTCTCGTAAGGCAAAGGTTGTTTTTTCGCCCTAAAGAAATGGTGATTTAAAATCGGATATAAAGTCTCGGTAATCAAACTCGATTTACCACTACCCGAAACTCCGGTTACGGCAATAAATTTACCCAAAGGAAAATCTACTGAAACTTCTTTTAAATTATGCCCGGTAGCTTTTATGATAGACAATTTATGTCCATTTCCTTTTCTACGGACTTTTGGCGTTTCAATTTTCTTTTTGCCGTTCAGGTAATCGGCAGTTAAGGTATTCGACTTCAGGATCTGTGCGGCAGTTCCTTCTGCAACTACCGTTCCGCCGTGGATACCTGCTCCAGGACCAACATCAATTACCCAATCGGCCTCCAGAATCATGTCCTTATCGTGTTCTACCACCAAAACGGTATTTCCAAGATCACGGAGATTTTTAAGCGCATTGATTAAACGTTCGTTATCGCGCTGGTGCAAACCGATACTTGGCTCATCGAGGATGTACATTACATTCATCAATTGAGAACCGATCTGCGTAGCCAAACGGATCCGTTGTGCCTCACCGCCTGAAAGCGTACGGGCTGTCCTATCGAGCGTTAAATAGGTTAAACCAACATCTGTTAAGAAACCGATCCTGGCTTTAATCTCTTTTAAAATTTCCTTTGCAATAATATTCTGACGGTCGGTAAGTCGTTCATCTACTTTTTCGAACCAGATATTCAGGTTGAAAATATCCATTGATGACAGTTCGAAAATGTTCTTGCCATCAACTTTGAAATGCAGGCTTTCTTTTTTAAGTCGTGCGCCGTTACACTCCGGACAGGTTTTCAGTTTACGGAAAGTTTCCATATCATCAACCGCAGCCTCACCCCGTTTTTCGTTCTGCTCTTCGAGCATTTTAATAATACCATCGAAAGTGATATTATAATTCTGAACGTTCCATTTATTGTACTCAACAGCCACATTGATCAGATCGTGTGTACCGTTTAGGATAATATTGATGATATCATCACCCAGTTTTTCAATTGGGGTAGAAAGCGAGAAATTATATTTTTTGGCCAGCGCTTTTAATACCTGGAACATCCAGATATCACGATATTCGCCTAATGGAGCCAAACCACCGTTTAAAATACTCAGCTTTGGGTTTGGAATCACTGATTCTTTATCCACCACGAAGATATAACCTAAACCGTCACAACGTTCGCAGGCACCATATGGTGAGTTGAATGAAAAACTGTTCGGTTGAGGTTCATCGTAAGAAATACCTGTGGTTGGGCACATCAAAAACTTACTGAAATGCGCAACGTTATTATCTTTATCGCTGATTTTGATCACACCTTTACCCATTTTCATCGCAATCTGCAACGAATCTAGCAAGCGTTTTTTATCCTTCACATCAATGATCAAACGGTCAATCACCACTTCGATATCGTGAATTTTATAACGGTCTACCTGCATTTTAGCAGAAATATCCTTTATTTCTCCATCTACACGAACCTTTACATAGCCTTGTTTACGGATCTGCTCGAAAAGCTCGCGGTAATGCCCCTTTCTACCTTTAACAACAGGCGCAAGAATATTTACTGCAACACCATCAAATTTATTAAAGATATTCTGCAGGATCTGGTCTTCGCTCATGCGCTCCATCTTCTCGCCAGTATTGTACGAATAGGCATCGGCAACACGTGCATAAAGTAAACGCATAAAATCGTAAATCTCGGTAATGGTACCTACGGTAGAGCGCGGGTTTTTACTGGTGGTTTTTTGCTCAATGGCAATAACCGGGCTCAATCCCGAAACCTTATCTACATCAGGGCGCTCCATCCCGCCCATAAACTGGCGGCTATAGGCACTAAATGTTTCCATATAGCGGCGCTGTCCTTCCGCGTAAATGGTATCAAAAGCCAACGAAGATTTACCGCTTCCGCTTAACCCTGTTATTACAACAAGTTGGTTGCGTGGAAAACTGACATCTATATTCTTTAAATTATGTACCCTCGCACCATATACTTCTACATCTTTTTGCTCGCCGAGGTCGATAGATTTATTGCTCATATTTATTAAAAGTTGGAGGCAAAATTGAGCCTTTCAAAAGACAAAATTTCAATCCGCAAAAATGCTAAAAATTTTATCAAAATGAAAGTCTAATGCAATCTTGATTAAGGATTAATTGTCATAATGTCGACTTCTATTTCGTAGGAAATCAGACGTAAACAGAAGATACAGATTAAAAGGCTAAAAAAAGTTTTCGCCATACTTCACAAACGCTGTAAACGATACAATGGTTTTGTATTTTTAGAGAACTTTTAAAATTTTAAGCTCCTTACCCAATGCAACCTAATAAGCATCTTAAAAAAGATCTCTCGACTCCGCTGCTCTCCGCTCGAGATGACGACACACCTGTGGGCACCATGCGAACCAATGAACCAATGGCTAATAAACCAACCTACCACTCTATCGTCGTTCCATTCTCTGTCGGATGTCCGGTACAAACCAAAACCCTGCCTCTTTCCAACTCATCATCAGTAAGCACCTCATTGTAATCCATCCTTACCCCACCTTTGGTGCAATTGGCCACACAGGTACTACATACACCCCCGCGACAACTATAAGGGAGTTTGATTTTATTTTCCAGCGCAACATCTAAAATTCTTTTTGGCCAGGGCACTTCAAGGTTATAAGTTTCCCCTCTAAAGTTTAAAATTACCGAATAAGTGTTTTTATCGACAAGCTTTTCTGCCGAACCATCATCCTCATCCACCTCATCTTCTGGCAATACAAAGGTTTCTCTTTTAATCTGTTTGATATCGAAACCCATGCCCAGCAAAGTAATCCGGCATAAATCCATATAAATTATCGGGCCACAGCTGTAAAACAGCGCATCATTCCGATCAAAATGCAAATGTTCTTTGAGTAGCTTTTCGATATAGAATTTGTTTAGGCGGGCCGTCATTAGGTTTTTGCTATTGCTGAAAACCCAAACAATCTTTAACCTATCCGGATATTTCTTTTGCCATTCGTTCAGCTCATCATAAAATAATGCATCCTCCATTGATCGGTTACTATATACCAGTGTAACCAACGATTTTTTCTCACGCACCAATGCTGTTTTCAAAATCGAGAATAATGGAGTAATCCCCACTCCTGCAGCGAACAGAAAAAGATCGCGTTTCAGGTTTTCTTCTGGCAAGTAGCAGAACATCCCTTGAGGCTCTTGCGCCAATAGAATATCATTTACCGAAGTTTTATGGTGTAAAAATCTCGAAATCTCTCCATTTTCTACCCTTTTTACTGTAATAGCCAAAGGCTCATCCACATCTGGCGAGCTGTTAAAAGAATACGACCGCCTTATTTCCTTATGTTTTCCCTGAAAAATCAATGAAATAAACTGACCTGCCAAATACTTTGGATATTGTTGATCTACCTCCTCAAACTGAAAAGTAATATTATCACCAGGCTGATTTATGATTTTATTGATGCGCAGTTTGAACATAATACAAAGAAAGGAAATTGATTTATTAGTTCAATCGTTCATTGGTCATTAGTTCATTGGTTAGCATAATGCAGAAGTATCTCCGTGCTAATCTGTGTTTCCGTGGCTAAATGTTTATTGGTTCAATTGCCGTTTGTTCATTAGTTAGCACCGTGCAGAAAAACAACTCCGTGGTTTCGGTGTTTCCGTGGCAATAAAGTTCATTGGTTTATTTGCCATTGGTTCATTGGTTAGCAAAACAAATTTGTGTAATCCAACATCTGTGCAATCGCCTTCATAAAAAAAGCGTCCCGATTTAAAACCGGGACGCCTTACCAAATGCTTGTCTTTATCTTAATTATATTATTCGGCGTTGTAGGCCAATAATACTCTCGGTTTTTCGTAACCGTAACGTTTCGGATGTTCCATAATCTGTTTCATAGAAATCACTTTATAAACATAGCCTCCGGTTTCGCGGTTCAGCTTCATTTTGTAGTAATTGTCTTGATTTTGATTATTGATCTGCTTGCGCAGACGTCCGTCRCCAACATTGTAAGCCGCAGCTACCAATGTCCAGCTTTCTAAACCTTTATACATTTCTTTAATGTATTTGCAGGCAGCGATGGTCGATTTACGCAAATTATAGCGTTCATCAACATTTCCGTTTACTCTTAATCCATAGGTACGGGCTGTGCCAGGCATAAACTGCCAGATTCCGGCTGCACCTTTTGGAGAAACTCCTTCCGCCATTCCAGATTCGACCAGGGCCAAATACTTAAAATCGTTTGGAATTCCGTAGGCAGCAAGAATAGGCTCAATTACAGGAAACCATTTTGCTGCTTTTGCATGCAATTTATTGGTTTGGGTATTTCCGTAAGTGTGTGCTGCAAGGATTTTTTTCATTTTGCGTTCTACCTTTTTATCGCCTAACGGCAGGGTTTCTTCGGCAAAATTTAACTGTGCCATTAAAGATAGCGGCTTTTCCGCATTTTCAACTTCCAGGCTATCAGATTTGGGTATTGTAGTGTTTAATTTTTCTTCTTTTAAAAGACTTTTTTGTGCTAAGGGCATTTGGTAAGCGAACACTTTTGCCAAGATAAATAGTGTTGCCACTACCGCAAATGGTACGATGTGTTTCTTTAACATTTTCCTCCTTTTTTTGGTGAACTTATATAAAAACGTTGGCAAAGGTAAAAAATAATAAGCACATTATCAAATAGTTACAAAACTAACCCCAAAAATCAGCCCCTAAAGCACTTTAAACGTGGATTTTAAATTTTGATTTTCAGCGTAATTTTCCTATTTTAGAGGCTATTTTTTTATCTAATTTTTTCGCTCTTAAAATTGTTATGTTCATCAATTTTTCATAAATTTGCAACCCGCATTTTTAATGCGGCTAAAAGCGTATCATGATAAATAAAAACAACAGGAACAGTCGGGATGACAAGTCCAAACCAGGCAGTCGGAAAACAGAAGGCAGAAGTAGTTCGGCCGGGTCTGAGAGAAGAAGATCAGACGACAAAGACAGCAAATTCAAAAAATCATCCGATTCTAAAGACGGCTTCAAACCTAGAAGCTCAGAGGGTAAAGATTTCAAATCAAAATCTTTCGGAGACAAAAAAGACTTCAGGCCAAGAACAGGAGACCGTAATTTTAAATCGAAAGATGGAGAATCAACAGGTTTCAAATTTGGAGACCGCGAGTTTAAATCAAAAGATAACAACTCAAAATCAGAAGACCGCAGTTTCAAGCCAAGAGAAGGTGGATCGAGAGATTACAAGCCAAGAACTGGAGATCGTGATTTCAAATCGAGAGAGGGAGGATCAAGAGATTACAAACCGAGAACAGGAGACAGAGATTTTAAACCAAGAGAAGGTGGTGCAAGAGATTATAAGCCAAGAACAGGAGAACGCGATTTCAAATCTAAGGATGGAGATTCGAGAGATTTTAAACCGAGAACTGGCGACCGCGACTTTAAACCTAGAGAAGGCGGATCAAGAGATTACAAGCCAAGAACGGGAGACCGTGATTTCAAATCGAAAGATGGTGGACCAAGAGATTTCAAACCGAGAGAAGGTGGCTATAAAGATTACAAATCAAGAGGCAAATCTGATGATTTCAAGCCAAGTGCTGGAAGTTCAAGAGATGTAAAACCTAGAGAACCGAGAGAAGGCGATACCCGTCCGTTTAGAAAACGCGAGGATGCTCAGCCAAGAGATACAGAGTTTAACCGCCCAGAGCGCACTGTAATTGCCCAAGGCCGCAAAACAAATGAAGAGAAAGGCTTAATTCGCCTTAACAGATATATTTCAAATGCAGGTATCTGCTCTCGCCGTAAAGCTGATGAGCTAATTGCTGCCGGCATTATTACCGTAAACGGAGAAGCCATTACCGAATTAGGACATAAAGTTGATCCAGCGAAAGATTTAGTACGTTATAACGGCGAGCTATTGAAACGCGAGAAAAAAGTTTACGTTTTATTAAACAAACCAAAAGATTACATCACCACTACCGACGATCCACAAGAACGCCGTACCGTAATGCAATTGGTTGACAAGGCGAGCCGCGAGCGTATTTACCCAGTTGGCCGTTTAGACCGTAATACAACAGGTTTATTGTTGATGACAAACGATGGTGATTTAGCAGATAAATTATCGCATCCTAAAAACGGTATCACCAAAATTTATAATATTGAGCTGGATAAAGCTTTATCACAAGGCGATTTAAACAAAATTGCTTTTGGTTTAGAGCTGGAAGACGGATTGATTAAACCCGATAACATTTCTTACGTTGCGGGTGGAACCAAAAAAGAAATCGGCATCCAGATCCATAGTGGTAAAAACAGAATTGTTCGTCGTATTTTCGAACACCTGGGTTACAATGTAGAAAAATTAGACCGTGTAGTATATGGTAATCTGACTAAGAAAGATTTACCACGTGGCAGATGGCGCTATCTTGAAGATCATGAATTGATCCAGATTAAACATCTGATAAAATAATACGTAAAAGGCAACCAATGGTTGCCTTTTTTGTTGCTTATTAAAAAAAATTGTTATCCTGAGCAATCAATTTTTTCAGAAAAACATTGGAGTGGATATTACAGGTACCACGCATCGTCATTCTCAACTTGATTGGGAATCGTAATGCCTTAGTTGGGTTTGTAGGTTGCATTAAGATTCCCGCCTGCGCGGGAAAGACGACCGTTCTTTGGAATCCATCAATGGTAGTATAGTCCAATTTGAGGATAGCCCAACATTATTGCATCTCAATTGCAAATTACATTTTACGATTCCAAAGTAAATTAAGAACAATGAAAACGGTTTATTAAATGGAAATTAATTTCCGTGCTCTTCCGTGCCTCCGTGGCTAATTACATTTTAATTCCCCATATTTGTCAAAATCAACATCGTTTTTCATGAAAAAAATTAGTTCAGTATTTATACTTTCTATACTATCAACGCTAACATTTGCGCAAAAAACCAATTACAACCTTATTGTTGGCACCTATACCGCACCTGGAAAAAGCGAAGGAATCTATACTTACAACTTTAATAGTTCAACCGCAGCTACAACGGTAAAAAGCATCACAAAAAACACAGCCAACCCGAGTTATCTGGCCGTTTCTCCAGATCAGAAATTTGTTTACGTGGTTAATGAAACCGGAGCCACCAGCACAGTCAGTGCTTTTAAATACAACGCAACAACAGGTGCTTTAACTTTTTTAAATAAGGTAGACAGCCACGGTGCCGATCCTTGTTTTATTACCGTTGATGCCAAAAATGTTATTGTTGCGAATTATAGTGGAGGCAGTTTAGCGGTATTCGCACGCAAGACTGACGGTGCCTTAACAGAAGCTTTGCAAGTGATTAAACATACCGGAAAAAGCATTGATCCTAAAGGCAGACAAGAGAGTGCGCATGTACATATGGTTAAATTTACGCCAGATCACAAATATTTAATTGTTAACGATCTGGGTGAAGATCAAACTTACATCTACAACTATAACCCTACCTCAAAAGAAAAAATATTAACCGTTAAGTCGGTAATTAAAACCAATGCAGGCACTGGTCCTAGGCACATCACTTTTAGTCCAAATGGGAAATTTGCCTATTTAGCGCACGAATTTAATGGCAGCATAACCGTTTTCGCCTATTCGAATGGAAGTTTAACCAAAATCCAGGAAATTGGTACTACGCCAAAAGATTTTACCGGAAAAATTGATGGTGCCGACATCCATGTTTCGGCTGATGGAAAATTTCTTTACGAAACCAACCGCGGAGATGCCAATAGCATTTCTGCCTTTTCAATTCTGTCGACCGGAAAATTGAAATTCATCGAAACAGTCAGTACACTCGGCAAAGGGCCAAGAAACTTCACGATTGATCCGACTGGAAATTTCCTATTGATCGGTCATCAATACACCAACAACATCGTTATCTTCAAGCGAAATAAAATTACTGGCAAATTAACCGATAGCGGTAAACGCATTGATGTTGGCGCGCCAGTTTGTTTAGTTTTTAATTAATCACCTAAAATTAAGCCAATGGAAAACTTCGATTGGACCAGATTCACCATCAAGATTGCTGTTAAAGCGAAACTTGAAGACATGTACAATGCCTGGACAAAAGCCAGCGAAATTGAGAAATGGTTTTTAAGCGAGGCGGAATTCTCTGACGAAAACGGCATATTGCTCAACAAAACGCAAAACGTATTGAAAGGCGATAAATACAAATGGATCTGGTATCTGTATGATGATATTGAAAAAGGGAGCATAACTGAAGCCAATGACAAAAATGAACTTCAATTTACTTTTGCAGGCGAATGTTTGGTCGACATTAAACTCAGAGAAGAGTTTGAGTATGTAGTTGTAGAGTTGACGCAAAAGAATATTCCTTTAGATGAAAATGCAAAAAGAAATATTCGCTTAGGTTGTCATAATGGTTGGAGTTTTTATTTGGTTAATTTAAAATCTGTTTACGAAGGTGGTTTGGACTTAAGAAATAAGGATAACCGCTTTAAGCCCATGCTGAATAATTGAGAACTGAAAAACAATTTTAGCAGAAAAAACACCAAACACGATCGTCATCCTGAGTTCAGCCGAGGATCTTTATAGCATGATAGATACTGAAACAAGTTCAGTATGACGATATGAGTAAACGCGTAAATAAATTAAGTTCCATTATCTTACGCGAGCGTCCTGCTGAATTTATTTCAACATCTTTATTGCCAGAAAACGAAATGAAATAGAACAACAGAGGTTATGGAACGAGGCGGCTGCGTTTACATATTAACGAATCACACACATACGGTTTTGTATATCGGCGTAACATCCGATTTATATTTCAGGATAGTTGAGCACAGGGAGAAGAAATATCCAGATTCATTTACAGCCAAATACAATTGTATCAAACTTGTTTATTACGAGCAGTTTGATTCTATTGAAGAAGCCATTGCGAAAGAAAAACAATTGAAAAACTGGAAGCGGGCCTGGAAGATTAATCTGATTAATCAAAATAACTCAAATTGGGAGGATTTGTTTGAAACCCTAGAATAAAGCTGAAATACCCATTCGATCCGTCACCCTGAATTCATTTCAGGGTCTTAATGACAACAAACTAGCATGATAGATACTGAAACAAGTTCAATATAACGAAACGCCCACTCCCCGTCGCTCTGAATTCATTTCAGGGGCTTAATGACAACAAACTAGCATGATAGATACTGAAACAAGTTCAGTATGACGAATCTCGGAAATATATTACCTTTGCTAAGGAAATGAATTGTAAATCAACATACTTAGAAAAAAATCATTTAAAATGGACGGCAATATTAGTCCTGTTTCTGAGTTTGTTCACATTTTCGAGCAACCAGGCCAATTCAGTCACCCTTCAATCGAATCCAGTTTTTCAAACAGAATGGGTATCTGGATTACAAAAGAGTTTTTCTACTTCAAGTGTTTTCAACAAGTCAACAAGAAAAACATGCACTTCGATAAATGAATACGATCTGCAGATTTCTGCTTTTAATGAGTTAGTAAAAACCAAATTAACAAAACTCGCTAAAGCATTCTTACCTACGTCAAATACTTCAAGCTTTTTTGTTCAGGAAACAATCTCACAATACCCCACTGAAATCCCTACCAGCTAATTGAAGCTTTAGCCATTATCAGGCTATTTAATTAGTACTTACAGGTCTATTGGTTATTTAACCGACAAGCCATCATTCTATCGAAACATGAAACAGTTCAAAAAAGCCCTGAGGCTAACAGGATTGGTATTGCTGATTCTTTTAGCCTCTTTTGGACTTGGAGGAGGTGTTCCTATTCCTCCACCTAATAGAAGAGAAAACCATATTGAAATAAAAATAGAGTTAAAAGAAGCAGAAGATAAAGAAAAACTAACTTTATCAGCTATCAGGGAATAAAGAAAAATGGCCCCGATTTTCATTGGGGCCATTCAAATATTATATTGTCGCTTATTATGCCGGTTCTGCAACTCTGGCTACATTGCGATATGGGAATTCATTAAAGATATGTCTGCGGGCAAAACGGCCTGGAGAATCGGCGTTAACCAATTTCACGTAGATTGCTTTTGGCACATCGAAATATTCGTAAGCACTTCCATCAAAAAACTGGATATTTAAAACCTGTTGTTTGTATTCGAAATCCTGAATATTCGACAATGTTGTAGTTTGCGTGTACGTTTCGATATTCTGTTCGCGTGTTTCTGGCGCAATACTTACCAAGAAATGGTAAGCTTCGATAATTTCTTTACTTCTAGCTTCTGCATCTAATTTCTCTTCTTCCTGCTGAAATTTATCAGGGTGACAATCTTTCATCAATGTGCGGTACACAGATTTAAGCTCTTTTAACTCAGCATTTTTATCTACGCTCAAAAGCTTTCTGTAATCAACTATTTTCTTCATTTGGGATAACCTCTTTTTTAATTTTGTCGAAATGATTTTAGGGATCTTTATCTGCAAAACCGTTTCAAGCCGCAAAGATACGATTTATAATCATTTGATTTTGAGAAAGTTTAATTTGTTAAATATTGCTGATATGATTCATCAACTAACGAGTTCTCCTGTATCTTACTTAAGTTTTTTAACAACAGATGCACACGGATTTATCATCTGTGTGCATCCTTTTATCTGTGGTTAAATATAACGTGATACTTAAATTGTTAATATTTAGCTTGTAATGAGTTTTCGATTACTTCCTTATAATAGTTAACATAAACAGGTAGGATCTTTTTCAGGTCAAAATCTTGTGCCCTTGCAAAAGCATTTTCTTTGAAACGATTCAGGGTTTCATCATCCTTTAATATTTCAATGGCATGGGCTGCCATTGCATCTACATCTCCAACATTGCTCATGTAGCCACAAAATCCGTCAACGTTCAGCTCAGGCAAACCACCCGCATTTGTAGTAATTGCCGGCACTTTACAAGCCATTGCCTCTAATGCAGCTAAACCGAAGCTTTCAGATTCTGATGGCATTAAGAAAAGATCTGAAACCGATAAGATTTCTTCAACCGCATCTTGCTTACCTAAAAACCTTACATTTTCGCAAATATTCAACGATCTGCAAAGCTGCTCATCGTAAGCACGCTCTGGCCCATCGCCTACCATTAATAGTTTCGACGGAATAACCGCTTGTACTTTTTCGAAAATCCTAATCACGTCAGCCGTACGTTTTACTTTCCTGAAATTACTGGTGTGGATTAAAATCCTTTCGTTATTTGGCGCGATCGCTTTTTTGAAGTGACCTTTTGCCTGCAAACTGAAGCGCGAAAAATCTATAAAATTTGGGATTACCTTAATTTCTTTTGTAATCTCGAAATGATTATAAGTATCTTCTTTTAAATCTTCTGATACTGTAGTTACACCGTCGCTTTGATTAATAGAAAAGGTAACCACGGGTTTATAAGTTGGATCTTTACCCACCAAAGTAATATCGGTACCATGCAAAGTTGTTACCACCGGAATATGAATACCATAACTTGCCAAAATCTGTTTCGCCATAAAAGCAGCAGAAGCATGTGGAATGGCATAATGAACGTGTAATACATCCAATTGTTCAAAACGGACAACATCTACCAGTTTGCTGGCCAGTGCCGATTCGTAAGGAGCATAATCAAAAAGTGGATAATCTCTTACCGAAACCTCGTGATAAAACAGGTTGGCAGAAAAGAAATCGAGCCTGGCAGGCTGACTATAAGTAATAAAGTGAACCTGATGTCCCTCGTTAGCAAGTGCTTTACCAAGTTCTGTTGCAACTACTCCACTACCGCCAAAAGTGGGGTAGCAAACAATTCCTATCTTCATTGTACATGTATTGTTGTTATCGCAAATGTACCCGATTTTAATCTATAATGCGTGTCGGCTTATTGCAATAAAAAAGACGAGATATTGAGTAGAGATTTTATAAGAGATTGTAGGAAAATTATTGCACTCAAATTATTATTTGAGATTTCGCATTTCTTCTTTTATTACAAGAAAAAGTTCGTTAGGCCTTTGGGTACCAATAAAATATTCCAAGCCATCGCGATCGGTTAAAACAACCGCATCTTTACCCGATGAATAAAAACGGATCGTACCTTTTGTGTGCAGGTTGTAAACCGGGTTATTGAAAAAATAACGGCTATAAGTTGCCTTACGTACATCAACAATACTATTCAGGTCTATCTTAACACGTTTGGTTGTCCAAAGACCATCCAAAATCATACTGCCATTATCTACTACAATTTTGTACTGGATAAGGAAAAGTAAAAGCATAGAAACACCGATGATCCCGAAGCCTACAACGAGGAACAAGTCTTGTGTATTGTCACGATCCCGCTCATAAACATAGGCTGCAAAACAGAACGCAGCCATAATAAGCCTAATGAAAATACGGACATAATCACGGCCGATGTACTGTTTTTCGATATAGGCGTATTTGCTTTCCACTTATTTAATTTTGAGTTCGAATATAGCAACTTTTTTTGTTGCTGTAGTTAATTTATATCGGTTATCCTGCCGCATACCTGCAATCCAAACAATTTCACCATTGCCGTTAACCAAAATCGGCGTAACGCTTTTCAAATGTAGGGGAACTTTCTCGTCAATAAAATAATCGCTCACTTTTTTGGGATTACGCATACCCAATGGAATAAATTTATCTCCATTTTGCCAATTCCTCAACACCAAAGGGAAAATTAATTTATCAGCATTTACAAACGCTTTATTCGAGTTAATTTCGAATTTCACTTCATCTGTAAACCTCAACGATATTTCATCATTAGCAAAAGCAATGTTTTCTGTTGTTGGGTGGATAAACTGATTAGCAGTAACCGATGTGTTTTTTTCAACGATAACCAGATCACTTCTATTGATAATGGCCTGATGTGTGGCGCTAAAAAAATGTGTACCACTTAAAGCCTTTAAACTGTCTAAAATTTCCTGCACTACATTTTCGCCAAAATTAAAAGGCTTAAGTAACTCGTAAAGCAAGAGCTTTTGCGGGTTTAATTTCGAAACCTCCTCCAAAGGAATATAAATGCCATCATTCCTTTTATTTAGGATTTTATTTGCAAGTTTCTCAACCTGGATATTTAAAAAAGCTTCCAATTCAGCAAAGCGTGAGATATTTTCGGCAAATGTTTTTTCGAGATTAGGGTTAATCTCCTGCAGATGTGGTACTACCTGTAGTCTGATTTTATTCCGTGTATAATTTGTACTTGCGTTCGAGCTATCTTCTACAAAATCGATGTTATTTGTCCTTACAATTTCATCAATCTGCTGTCGGTTCAAAAAGAGCAAGGGTCTGATCAGTAAATCACGTTTAGGTAAAATGCCATGCAATCCACTTATGCCTGTGCCACGGGTAAGGTTAATGAGTACGGTTTCTACCGCATCGTTTTGGTGTTGGGCCAGGGCTATATAATCGTAACCTTCTTTACGCCTAATTTCTTCAAACCAGTTATAGCGCAGATCGCGTGCTGCCATCTGGGTAGAAATTTTATTTTCGGCTGCATATTTTTTGGTATCAAAATGCGTTATATAAAAAGGTAATCCTAAACTTTTGGCCAGTAGCGCAACAAAACTTTCATCACGTTGTGCCTCATCAGCCCGTAAATTAAAATTACAATGTGCCACACCAATATCAACGCCTATTGCTTTAAACAAATGCAACATTAATACCGAGTCTTTTCCTCCACTTACGGCCAAAAGGATCTTGTTAGCCCGAACAAACAGCTGGTGCTGTTCAATAAAATCCTGAAATTGTTTTACGGGTAACATCCACCAAAAATATTTAATTTTAACTGGTATTCCGAACGTTCGGAACAAAAAACTAACTTTGTAGTGTGCAAAAACTATTTGTCTTTTTATTTCTTTTAATCAGTCCAGTATTTTTATTCGGTCAGCGACCCGCTTCGAAGATTAAAATCGTATCGTTCACAAAAATAACAGGCGATCTTAAGAATAAGGTAAACTACCTACGAAACCCTGTTTTCCAACAAGATAATGCAACTTTAACCTGCGATAGTGCTGTATTTTATAGCGAGCGAAACTATTTCGAAGCTTTTAAAAATGTACATATCAACCAGCTTACCACTGATATTTATTCAGATCAATTGGAGTATGATGGGAATAAAAAACATGCGCATTTAACCGGAAATGTGGTGATGAAAGACCCAACATCCACTTTAACCACCAATATTTTAGACTACAATACCCTTAGCAAGATAGGCACTTATACCAGTGGAGGAAAAATTGTAAATCAAGAGGTAACAGTAACGAGTAAAAATGGCTATTATTTTAGTCAAAGAAACGTAGCCTACTTTAAATATGATGTGGTAGTAGTTACACCTCAATCGGTCATAAAATCGGATACGATGAGCTATAATACTCAGGATAAATGGACCTATTTTTATGGTCCTACAAATATCAAGGGAAAAGACGATAATCTTTACACCGAAAATGGCCAGTATAATACGATGACTGAGGATGCTTTTTTTGGAAAGAAAAACCTATACACGCAAGGCACCAGATCTTTAAAAGGTGATAGTTTGTATTATTTCGGAAAAAAAGGAATTGGTAAAGCAGTAAAAAACATTGTTTTTTCTGACACGAAAGATAAGATGAAGATGTTCGGTGATTTGGGCTATTATTATAAACTGGATCAAAGAACATTGGTTACCCGAAATGCATATCTTGGCATTGGCACGGAAGATTCTATAATGGTGAAGAATAAAAAAAGGCCAGATAGTTTATGGATGGGTGCCGATACTTTAGAAACGCAGATGGTGCTACAAAAAACCTTAAAGCTAATCCCTAAAATTTCGATTAAAGCCGACAACCAGGTTGGCGAAGATGATGAAGATACCGGTGAGAAAAAGGGAACCACAGAACCTAAGGAGAAGCCTGAAACACAAAGCACATTAAAAGACGACCGAAACAAACGCAACACCGCAAAAATAAGCAGGGCTGATAGGAAGAAAAAGAATAAGGGTGAGGCGGTGGCGGAAGATCCGCTTAACCTGAAGGATAAAAGCATTGATAGTGTAAAATCGAAAGTAGATTCGCTTGGCAAAGATCTGCCCAAGCTTAACATTGATAGTTTGCAGAAAAACAATCTTTTAAAGAACAAGGCTGATTCTATTATCAAAAATCTGCCTAAACTTAAAACAGATAGTCTGAAAAAGCTGACTGATAAAGCCAATTCGATAGTAAAGGATGTATCGAAAACAAAAGTCGATAGCCTGCAAAAGAAGACCGCCGATAAAGCTTCTCCTATTGTAAAGGATATTTCAAAAACAAAAATCGATAGCCTGCAAAAAAAGATAACAAAATTCGGCATTAAAGATAGTTTAACAAAAGCGCTAGGAAACTTAAAAACCGGCGCATTAAAGACTGATACAGCCAAATTTAACCCAGCTGATACCGTTCAAACGCGTATCATTAAGGCTTACCACGGCGTTAAGATTTTTAAAACGAATATACAGGCTAAAACCGACAGCCTTTTTTACACCAGTGCCGATTCTACGCTACGTTGCTACAGTAATCCGATTATCTGGTCAGAAGGTTCTCAACAGGTTGGCGATACCATCTTTGTTCAGTTCAAGAATAAAAAACTTAATAATTTACAGGCATTTAGAAATGCATTTTTAGTAAATACACCAAAAGATTCGCTAAGATTTAACCAAATAAAAGGAAGGTTAATGACTGGTTTCTTTACCAACGGAAAATTCAAGAACCTATATGTGGATGGCAATGCCGAAAGTATTTATTATACCCAGGATGACAGTACAAAGGTGTATAAAGAAATGAATCAAACCCTAAGCAGCAGGATAAAATTCATCTTCAAGGACAAGGAAAATGCAATTGAGGAAATTGTTTATATCAAGGGAATAGAAGGAGCTTTGAATCCGGAAAACACGATTGCAAAAGATCATGTTTTAAAAGGATTTTCGTGGAAACCTACCGAACGCCCAAAATCAAAAAAAGATGCCATTGGCTCGTCTGGAAAACCTAAACCCAAAGCAAAGGCAAAAGCAGTTGCTGGTAAAACTGTAGCCGGCGCTAAAACCACAGCCCCTACAAATAAATCAGCAACAGCAGCACCTGTGGTTAAGCCGAAAATCACATTGGGAAAAGACAGCTTAAATGTGGATAAGAAATTGCCACAAACCAAACCGGCAGACACCACCAATTTTGGCATTAAACCCATTTTACCCAAAAAGGACTCAGTACAGGTGAAAAAAGTGGTTGGTAAAATGTAGTTTTTGTTATTCACTGAATTAATGGTTAAATTTATTTATGGATTTACAATCAGAAAAACTAAATGTACTTCAACAGATCATTAATTCGAATGATGAAAGTTTAATTAGAGATATTAAATCACTAATTACCGCAAGGGACTTTGATTGGTTTGATGGATTAAATAGTAACCAGCAAAACGATATTATGGAAGGCATAAATCAACTTGATCGCGGCGAAAGTTTTAGCCATGAAGAGGCAAAAAAAAGATTTAGCGTGTAATGGATATTATTTGGTCTAAAAAGGCTGGCGAAACTTTCCAAAAAAATATTGATTATCTAAAAGAAAATTGGACAGAAGTAGAAGTAAAAAAATTTATAACAAGGGTTTTTAGTTATCTCGAAACACTATCTGAAGAACCATTAATCTCAAGAAAAACTTATAAAACAAAGAATACACATATAGGCATGATCATACCGCACATATCAGTTGTGTACCGAATTAAACCAAAAACCAACACTTTAGAGATTGTGACCTTTATAGATAATCGACAAAGTAGCAAAAAGAAAAAAAGATTTTTATAGCTCAGTCCTTTTCAAAAACGCCAACATCTTTTTTAGTGCAATAGCCCTGTGACTGATTTTATTCTTCTCTGTCATGTCCATTTCGGCAAAAGTGATATCATAACCATCCGGCTGAAAAATGGGATCGTAACCGAACCCCTTCGAACCTGATAATTCTGTTCTGATGGTTCCTTCTATTATGCCTTCAAAAATATGGTTTTTACCATCCTGCATTAAAGAAATCACTGTTTTAAACCTTGCTTTTCTGTTGGAGTTGCCCTCAAGTTTAGCTAAAACCAATTGAATATTTTCTAAACTATCCCTGCTTCCAGAATATCGGGCAGAGTAAACTCCTGGTTCGTTATTCAAAGCATCTACCTCTAAACCGCTATCGTCGGCAAAACAATCTAAATTAAAATGTTCAACTACATAGCTGCTTTTTAAAGTAGCATTTCCTTCAAAGGTATCTGCAGTTTCAGGAATATCAACTAAACAACCAATATCTTCCAGATTCAGCACCTCATATTTACCTTCAAGTGCAGCCCGTATTTCTTCGGTTTTATGTTGATTATTGGTCGCAAATACAAGTTTTTTCATTTTAAGGAAGGTAAAAGGTGTAGGGTGTAGGGTGTAGGGTTTGAAAGATTAACTGTTTCTTTGTTACCTGCTTATTTAATTTTTTGAAGATGCCCCCAAAGTGTTTTCTTCGCAGTTAAATCGCTATCCAGATGATGGAGGTTTGGGGCAAATATAATCCTGGTGGTTTCGTGAACGATGATTTCATTCTGCCAGGTAAGGTTCAGTCTCAAGTCGGCAATCTCTACTCCAAAAGACAACATAATGGCAGGTTTAAAAAACCTATGCAGTTCTGCATAGTCAGTTCCGCTATAATTTGCATAATTTAAAATGGCAAAATCAGGTGTGCCCAAATCTACTGCCTTCACAATTTTCCGCAGCAGTTCCCTGCCCTGCTCGGTGCTTACATCATTCTGATTATCGTTTACCAAAATCAGAACCGATTTTTTATTTCCACCTAAAAATTTAAACGTTTTTTCTGGCGCTGGTTCGGCCACAATATGCGGAATTTCAGGACCTTGCGTATAAACTTTAGGTACATTTGTAGGATTAATTCCAGGAATTTGTGTTGTTTCTTGTTTTAAAACAGGTTCTTTTGCTTCCACAACGGAAACATTTTCGACAGCAAAAACTGGCTCTGGATTACGTAAAGGCAGAATTTCTACGCTTTCATCCTTTACCAAGAAAACCTCTTCAGTAAAAAATAAACGTAAAGCATTCGCATTGTTGGTAACCTGGTTTTCCATTCGTATTTTTGTTGGATAATAATTTCTGTTAAAATTAGTTAAATATCTTATAATAGCGTCGCTAATTGTTACTTTTATCCCTTAAAATTTATAGAGTGCTCTGTGTGAGGAAAGCTTACTGCTTATTTGTTTTTAGCTTTATTTATA
The DNA here is from genome assembly GCF_056399685.1 of Pedobacter sp. 01N416. Classification (NCBI taxonomy): domain Bacteria; kingdom Pseudomonadati; phylum Bacteroidota; class Sphingobacteriia; order Sphingobacteriales; family Sphingobacteriaceae; genus Pedobacter; species Pedobacter sp. 01N416. Next base: position 5,487 of record NZ_JBFTRT010000006.1, on the reverse strand, counting down.
GCATTTCGTTTGCACAAAACGTGGCTGTGGTAAACGGTAAATCAATAAGTACCAAAGAATTTATGTGGGCATACAAAAAAAGCCATAACGGAAACGTTAGTGCAGCATACGATACTTTACAAGCATATTTAAACTTGTATATAAATTTTAAGCTTAAAGTTTTAGATGCCCGGGAGATGGGATTGGACAAAAACGCCAGCTACCAGGAAGAAATCAAAACTTATGAAGACGCATTAACCACCCATAAAAAAGTTGGGGTCAGCAATAAAGACCGCGATTTTTTATTGAATGAATACCGCGAAGGTGTTTTAATGTTCAATGTTTCGGAACAAAAAATATGGAACAAAGCACAGGAAGACGAGCAGGCGATAAATGAATTTTACACAAAAAACCAACAAAATTACAATAAACCTTTAAGCGAAGTTAGAGGAGAGGTAATTGCCGATTACCAACTAAGTTTAGAAGAAAAATGGCTAAAAAGCCTTAAACAAAAATATCAGATCAAAATTAACGAAAACGAGTTAAAAAAGCTTGCCAAGTTATAGCCAACCTGATTTTTTTGGCCATAAGTATTAAATTTGCAAAATATAACAAATAGAATGAAGAAAGTTTTTTTAGTAGCAACCGCTTTAATTTGCCTGTTTTTAAACAGTTTCGCTCAAAAGCATACTGTAGATAAAGTTGCTGCTGTTGTAGGAAATAATATTATCCTGCTATCAGATTTAAACCAACAATACACACAATATCTTTATCAGGGTAACCAGCCTAACAACGAGATTAAATGTAAACTCTTACAACAAACCTTAACGCAAAAGCTGCTTAAACAACAGGCCGAAATCGATTCGGTAATGGTTGAAGATGGTGCAGTTGATGATGAGGTGAACAAACGTATGCGTTATAGCATGCAGCGTGCAGGTGGTCAGGAGCGTTTAGAGCAATTTTTAAATAAATCTGTTCTGCAGTATAAAGATGAGATCAGACCATCGGTAAAAGATGAGTTGATTGCACAAAAAATGCAACAAAAAATCACTGAGAACATTAACGTTACACCAATGGAGGTTGAAAAATACTTCAAAACTTTGGGCGATAGTGTTCCTCAATTTAATACAGAGGTAGAAGTTGGTGAAGTGATTTTAAACCCGCAGTTAACCCGAGCAGAAAAACAAAAATTCCGCGATAAAATTGAAGCCCTTCGTTTAAGGGTTAAAAGTGGCGAAGATATGGGTGTGTTAGCTAAAACCTATTCTGAAGATCCAGGTTCTGCCGCCGATGGTGGTGACTATGGTTTTATCGACAGGAATACCATGGTTAAAGAATTTACTGCCTGGGCATTTAAACTGAAAGCTGGAGAAATTTCACCAGTGTTCGAAACAGATTATGGTTTCCACTTTTTACAGGTTTTAGAGCGCAGAGGCGAACAAGTACACGTTAGACATATTTTAATTATGCCTAAAACTACACCAGAAAGTTTAACCCGTTTAAAATTGCATGCAGATAGCATTTACAACAACATTATCGGTAAAAAATTAAGTTTCGCCGCTGCTGCAAACCTTTATTCAGATAATAAAGAGAGTAAATATAATGGTGGTATGATGCTCAATGCCGAAAATGTTCAGGCAAGAAGTACTTTTATCCCGGTTGATAAATTAGATCCGTCGGTGTTCTTGGTAATCGATAGCATGAAAATCGGTGGTATTTCTAAACCAGATTTATTTACAGCAGCTGATGGAAAACAAGGGTACCGCATTTTATATTTAAAATCTAAAATTCCACCGCACAAAGCAAACTTAGCTCAAGATTTCCCAAAAATCAGAGATGCCGCACAAAGTGATAAAATTAATCGTACTTTAAGCGAATGGTTTGAAAAACGTCGCGAAAGCACTTACATTAAAATCGACGATGAATTTAACACCTGTGATGAATTAAAAATTTGGACTAAAACCACAGCCGCAAAATAATACCAATGCAGTATAAGAACGAAGTAGAAGCTGTTGATGCACTTCATCAATCTTTCAACAACATTAAAGCCGAAATAAGCAAAGTAGTAGTTGGACAAGATGACATCATAAAATCTGTTTTAATCGCCATTTTTAGTAACGGACACTGTCTGTTGGTTGGCGTACCAGGATTGGCAAAAACGTTACTTGTACAAACGGTGGCTTCTGTTTTAGACCTCGATTTTAACCGCATCCAGTTTACACCCGATTTAATGCCAAGTGATATTATTGGCGCAGAGATTTTAGGAGAAGACAGGCACTTTAAATTTATAAAAGGGCCTGTTTTTTCTAATATTATCCTCGCTGATGAGATTAACCGTACACCACCAAAAACCCAGGCTGCTTTATTAGAAGCCATGCAGGAGAAATCGGTTACCGCAGCTGGGCAAACCCATATTTTACCAAAACCGTTTTTCGTTCTGGCCACACAAAACCCTATTGAGCAGGAAGGAACTTACCCCCTACCCGAAGCTCAGTTAGATCGTTTCATGTTCAATATTCAATTAAATTACCCTGCCTTTGCAGATGAATTGAACATTGTAAAAAACACGACCAGCAATAAAACCGTTCAACTGCAGAAAATTATCCATGCAGATGATATTCAATATTTCCAGAAACTGATCCGCGATATTCCTATTACCGATAATGTTTTGGAATATGCCGTAAAACTGGCTGCTAAAACCCGTCCTAATAGCGAGTTTGCTACCGATGCCGTTAATAAATACATCAGTTGGGGTGCTGGTCCGCGTGCCTCGCAGTTTTTAGTGTTGGGTGCAAAATGCCACGCCGCCGTAACGGGGAAATACTCGCCAGACATTGAAGATGTTAAAGCAGTTGCTGAGCCTATTTTACGCCACCGCATTGTGCGTAACTACCGCGCAGAAGCTGAAGGCTTATCAATCGAGAAAATCATTAAAGATTTATTGTAGTAGCATTAAGCTAGTCGGGATTTGCAATCCCGCCTTGATGAGCCAGAATTTTTAACTTCTATTAGTAGATTACAAATCCACAATACAGCAGGTCGAGATTGCAAATCTCGACCAACGGAATTTTTAATCCTTACATTGTGGATTGCAAATCCAGACTAACGAAAAATATTATTATTTTTAAACTTAATATTCTACAATAAATTATCACGCTCAAAATGGAAGAAAAATACCCAAGTCTGGTAGAAAGATTACAATCTACATTTATCGACACCATAATTATCATCATTCTTATGGTGTGTTTTTCAAATGTATTAGACGGCTTTAACAATGTACCAGAATGGGTACGGATCTTATTATTTGCATTTTTATTTGTGATTTATGAACCACTTTTCATGACATTTGGCTGCACCATCGGTAATTACATTAAAGGAATAAGAGTAAGGAAAAATGAGGATATTCACCAAAAAATCAATATCGGCCAATCTATAATCAGATACCCTATAAAGTTTGCTTTAGGCTGGATCTCCTTTCTAACGATTAACTCAAATCTACGCAGAAGAGCTATTCACGATCTGGCTTCAGGTAGCGTAATGATAAAACTTTAATTTTCCTCATTTTAGCTTCCGCTAATCGTGGTTTACAATCCCAACTAGCGAAAATTGGTTACCTTTTATAAAATATGGTATTAAAGTTTGTAAGTTCCGTTCAAATACGGATGTATCAAACATGATCCTCGATTTTATCAAAAGACGTTATATTGCGCTTATTTCATTATTACCTTATTTTGCTCTTTGGGGTCTTTGCTTTAACTTTTTCCATTTGGTTGCAGAGAACCCAAAAAGCAGTTGTGGTGCTGCCAATGGTGGAATGCTAGTTATGATGTCGTTTGCCATGGCATCTACGACTGTAATATTCCTTGTCTTTAGTCTTATCAGTAAAGGACAGAAACGCAGAGATTTTATAACAATACTTTTCATCACGTATTTACCTTTATTGATTGCTGTTATAGACCTAGCAACCTAAAAGTACAGGCCAATATAAATCCAGCACAAACAATTATATTTGTTTTAAGATGGATGCGAATAAACTTACCGGTGCTATAGCCGCACTAATGGATGAATATAAAAAGGCGATTAACGAACTGATTGCAGTAATCGAACCAATTAGCCCACATCAACTGATTAAAACCATTGAGCCAGAAAGTTCAAATTCAGATTGCATTTCCATTCAAACTATCTTAACGCATGTAACTGCTTCGATGTTTAGTTATGCGGTGTATATTGAAAATTCTATTGGATTGAAAACAGTCAGGCCGGAACGATTGCAGTTTGACCATATCACACCTTATATCTCAAGGATACGGGAAGCGCTTAAATATAACGAGGACTTTTTCACCAGAAATCCCGACATCACCATGGAAGAGTTCGATCAATCCAAAAAGATAAATACAGGGTGGGGACAGCAATATGATGTAGAACAAATGTTAGAACATGCCATCGTTCATATTTTAAGGCATAGGCGGCAGATTAAAAATGCTTTAATTCAATTTAATGCTTAAAACTAAAAAATTGAGTGCTCAAACCAATTTCTATAACCGGTTTTCATTTTTATATCCACTGGTCGATGTTTTTCTTAAACCTCAAAAGGAAAAGTTTTTCGATGAGATTAATCAATTGCCCTGTGGAAACCTACTCGAAATCGGTGTTGGTAATGGCTCTCATTTTCCACTTTATAAAAACCACAAAATTACCGGGATAGAAATTTCTTCTTCGATGTTAAATGTGGCTGAAAAAAATGCAACAAATGATATCGAATTATTTCAAATGAATGGCGAGCAGCTCGAGTTTGCAGAGAATAGTTTCGATTATGTGGTATTATCGCATGTAATTGCCGTTGCAGATCAACCTGAAAAATTACTGATGCAATGCCACAATGTTTTAAAACCAGGAGGAAAACTCTTAATTCTAAACCACTTTACGCCAAATAATTCCTTAAARTACCTAGATCGGCTATTTAATTTTTGTTCTGGATGGTTCCATTTAAAATCTTTATTTTACATAGAGAATATTAAAGCGATTAATCAGTTTAAACTTGAAAAAGAAATCGCTTTAAAACCATTCTCCTATTTTAAAATTCTAATTTTCACCAAACCTTGAAAAAGCACTATTGGTATATTTTCTTTGCCTTGATAATCAGCCTGTTCATATATGTATTTTACAGGACTGATAAAACCTTGGTAAACCAGATTATCATTCAATTGATCTCTTTCAAAACCTACCAAAGCTTGAAACAGACCATCACAGCAAGCTTGCCATTAAACGAGTACCTGGTCTATTCACTTCCTGAGGGTTTATGGGTTTTCTGCATCACCTTAACCTCAAAAGAATTTTATTTTGATCTTTTCAAAAAACGCATCAATTGTGTTTTCATTCCACTTTTATTCGTTATAGCACTCGAATTATTTCAATTATTCCATATCACCAATGGCCGTTTCGACTTTTTCGATATTGGCATCTCCTTGTTTTTTTGGTTTATAGCGGCTAAAATTATCGATACGCAGC